>CAZQLF010000055.1:0-10012 GCA_964594035.1 uncultured Rhodospirillaceae bacterium
ACCATCGCCAGTACGGGGTGTGGCCGCGGCTCGCGGGTCCGGGGCTCCGGCGCCGGCGGCGGTGGCGGTGGCGGGGCGGCCGGTTCCTGGGCTGGTGCGGCGCGCGCTTCGATATGGGCCAGCACGATGGTGATCTGCTCGCGCAGCCGCGAAAGCATGCCCTCGAACATCTCGAAGGCTTCGCGCTTGTATTCGTTCAGCGGATTTTGCTGCGCATAGCCACGCAGTCCTATGCCGCGACGCAGGTGATCGAGCGTGAGCAGATGATCCTTCCACTCACGATCCAGCAGCTGCAGCAGGATCGATTTCTCGGCGAAGCGCTGGACGGCGCTGGTCGCCCGCTCTTCCTTGCCTTCCATATGTTTATCGACCGCGGCAAGCAGGCGCTCCTTGATCTCGACCTCGGCGATGCCTTCTTCCTTTGCCCAGTCCACGATCGGCAGGTCGAGGGAGAAGATGCGCAGCGCTTCCTCGTGCAGCCCTTGCGCGTTCCACTGCTCGGCGTAACTGTTGGCCGGAATGTGTTGATCGACGATGCGTTCGGCCGTCTCGTGACGCATCTCCACAACGGTCTCGGCGACGTCGCTCGCCTCCATCAGGTCGCGGCGCTGCTCGTAGATTACCTTGCGCTGATCGTTCATGACGTTGTCGTATTTCAGCACTTCCTTGCGCTGCTCGAAGTTGCGCGCCTCGACCTTCTGCTGGGCCTTTTCCAGGGCCTTGTTGACCCAGGGATGCACGATCGCCTCGCCCTCGCGCAGGCCGAATTTGTGCAGGATGGTGTCCATGCGCTCGGAGCCGAAGATGCGCATGAGATCGTCTTCCAGCGACAGGAAGAAGCGTGAGGCGCCGGGATCGCCCTGGCGGCCGGAGCGGCCGCGCAGCTGATTGTCGATGCGCCGGCTTTCGTGGCGCTCGGTGCCGATGACATAGAGCCCGCCGCCGGCGAGCGCCACTTCCTTCTTGGCCGCCACATCGGCGCGAATAGCGCTGATGCGCTTGGAGCGTTCGACCTCGCTGTCGATACCCTGAATTTCGCGGCGGATGCGCATCTCCACATTGCCGCCCAACTGGATGTCGGTGCCGCGCCCGGCCATGTTGGTGGCGATGGTCACGGAGCCCGGCACGCCGGCCTCGGCGATGATATAGGCCTCCTGCTCGTGATAGCGGGCATTCAGCACCTGATGCGGGATCTTTCGCTTCTTCAGCAGGTCGGAAAGGTGCTCCGACTTCTCGATGCTGACGGTGCCCACCAGAACCGGCTGCTTGCGCTCGATGCACTCCGCGATCAGCTTGATGATTGATTCGTTCTTCTCGCCCGTTGGGCGATAGACCTCGTCATGCTCGTCGAGGCGGATGCAGGGCACGTTGGTCGGTATCTCGGCCACGTCGAGGCCGTAGATGTCCAGGAACTCTCCCGCCTCGGTCATCGCGGTGCCGGTCATGCCGGCAAGCTTGGGAAACAGGCGGAAGTAGTTCTGGAACGTGATCGAGGCCAGGGTCTGGTTCTCGTTCTGGATCTGCACCTTTTCCTTGGCTTCGAGCGCCTGGTGCAGGCCCTCGGAGTAGCGCCGGCCTTCCATCATGCGGCCGGTGAATTCGTCGATGATGACGACCTTGTTGTCCTTGACGATGTAGTCGACATCGCGGGCGAACATCTTGTGGGCGCGCAGCGCCTGGTTGATGTGATGCAGGGTCGAGATGTTCTGGATGTCGTAGAGATGGCCGGTCTTCATCATCCCGGCGTCGCGCAGCAGCCGTTCCAGATGCTCCACCCCTTCCTCGGTCAGGGTGATCTGGCGGGTCTTTTCGTCTTTTTCGTAGTCGACCTCGACCAGGTTGGGCATCAGGACGTCAACGGCGCGGTAAAGCTCGGATGAATCCTCGGTCGGTCCGGAAATGATCAGCGGCGTGCGCGCCTCGTCGATCAGGATGCTGTCCACCTCGTCGACGATGGCGAAGTTGAATTCGCGCTGCACCATGTCCTGCAGGCGGAACTTCATGTTGTCGCGCAGATAGTCGAAGCCGAATTCGTTGTTCGTGCCATAGGTGATGTCGCAGGTATAGGCCGCACGGCGCTCGACATCGTTGAGCTCATGCACGATGCAGCCGACGGTCATGCCGAGGAAGGCATAGATCTGCCCCATCCAGTCGGCGTCGCGCCGGGCGAGATAGTCGTTCACCGTCACGACATGCACGCCCTTGCCTTCAAGCGCATTGAGATAAACGGCGAGCGTAGAGACCAGTGTCTTGCCTTCGCCGGTCTTCATCTCGGCGATGCCGCCACGATGCAGCACGACGCCGCCCATCAGCTGCACGTCGAAGTGACGCTGGCCAAGCGTGCGCACCGCCGCCTCGCGCACCGTGGCGAAGGCATCCGGCAGGATATCGTCCAAGGATTCGCCCTTGGCCAGGCGCTCGCGCAAGCCTTGCGTGCGGTCCTTCAGCTCGCTGTCGCTGAGGGCCTTCACCGCTTCTTCGCGTTGGTTCACCGCGGCGACGATGGGCCTCAGCGCATTGATGTAGCGGTCGTTGGCGGAGCCGAAAATCCGCTTGGCAATACCGGCAAGCATTCAGAAAACCTCAAATCCCGTACGGGGAGCTGCGCCCTCATGCGCCGGGTTGCCGTTACCCGGCAATCAGACCGGCAAATCAGGCCATCAAATCAAACGACTAGCGGTCCGCGTCGGCCGAGGGGCGCCTGCCTTCGACCATGAACCTCTAGGGCGGATGACAGATAGGGCCGGCTCCGGTCAGTGTCAATTGCGCCCAAGGGTCGCGCTCGCGGTAAAATCACCGCTTGTTGAGCGCCTTAGGCTGCCATCGCGCTTGTGCGGAACAGGGCCGGCCGCCATAGTGCGCCCCTGCTATTTCCAGACCTGAGGAAACTTCCATGAACCCCCTGCTTCTGCGGCTCGCTGCCGGCGCGCTCGCCCTGTCGGTCGGCGCCTCCGCGGCCATGGCGCAGACGACGCCAGCAACCCCGCCGGCCACCACACCGCCGGCCGGCGACCCCGTCGTCGCCACCGTCAACGGCAAGACGCTGAAGCGTTCCGACGTTGTCGCATCGGCCCAGACGCTGCCGGCCCAATACCGCAACCAGGTTGACCAGCTGTTTCCCCAACTGGTGGACCGGCTGATCGACATCACCCTGATGGTCGATGAAGGCCGCAAGCAGAACCTGCAAAACGATCCGGAAGTGAAGGCGATCGTCGCGCAATACGAAGACCAGGCGATTCGCCAGGTGCTGCTGAAGCATTTTCTCGACGGCAAGATCACCGATGCCGATCTGAAGAAGCGCTATGACCAGGAGATTACAAAGGTACCGCCGGTCGAGGAGTTGCGTGCGAGTCACATCCTGGTCAAGACCGAGGACGAAGCGAAAGACATCATCAAGCAGCTTCAGGGCGGTGCCGATTTCGCCAAGCTGGCGAAAACGAAATCCACCGACCCGGGATCGGGCGCCCAGGGCGGCGACCTCGGCTTTTTCGCCGATGGCGATATGGTGCCGGAGTTCTATGCCGCAGCCGCCAAACTGAAGAAGGGCGAGTACACCACGGCGCCGGTGAAGAGCCAGTACGGCTGGCACGTCATCCTGCTGACCGACCGACGCACGAAAGAGCCGCCGAAGTTCGAGGAAGTGAAGGACCAGATCAAGGACGAGCTCACCCAGGAACTGGTCAGCACCTGGCTCGCCGGCCTGCACAAGGCGGCGAAAATCGAGAAGTTCGGTCCCGACGGCAAACCACTTCCCGCCACGCCCTAGGCTAGCTCTCCATGCCGCCTCGTTCGCCGCTTGCGCCGTCTGTGGCACCGCAATTGCCGGCTCTGGCCGGGGTGCGCCTTGCTGCGCGCGCCTGCGGCGTGCGCTATCAGGGCCGCACGGATGTCTGTCTCATGGAGTTCGCGCCCGGCACGGCAATCGCCGGCGTGCTCACTCGTTCGCTCTCTCCCTCGGCGCCAGTCGATTGGTGCCGCCAGGCGCTGAAGGGAGGCAAGGCGCGGGCGATCCTGGTCAATTCCGGTAACGCCAACGCCTTCACCGGCAAGCTGGGAAAGGCCTCCGTCGGACGCAGCGTGAAAGCAACGGCGATGGCACTGGCTTGCGGACCCGGCGAAGTCTACATCGCCTCCACCGGCGTCATCGGCGAACCCCTGCCCGATGAGCGTATCACCGCCGCACTACCCGATCTGATTGCCGATCTTGGTGCCGATCGCTGGGCCGATGCGGCTGCCGCCATCATGACAACTGACACCTTTCCCAAGTCGGCCACGCGCACGGCCAAAATCGGCGGGGTCGAGGTGCGCATCAACGGCATCGCCAAGGGCTCAGGCATGATCGCGCCGGACATGGCGACCATGCTTGCTTTCGTCGCAACCGACGCGAAGCTGCCGGCAAGCGTGCTGCGTTCGCTGCTGCGGGACGCCAGCGACAAATCCTTCAACTGCACCACGGTGGATGGCGACACATCCACCAGCGATACGCTGCTGCTGGCTGCAACCGGCGCTGGTCTGCAGCATGCGAAGATCACAATTGCCAACGACCACAAGCTTGGAGATTTCCGTTCCAAGCTGGATGATCTGATGATCGATCTTGCCTGCCAGGTGGTGCGCGATGGCGAGGGCGCCAGGAAGTTCGTCACCATCGAGGTGACGGGAGCTGCCAGCGATGGTGCCGCGCGGCGCATCGGCCTGGCGATCGCCAACTCGCCGCTGGTCAAGACGGCCATCGCCGGTGAGGACGCCAATTGGGGACGTATCGTCATGGCGGTGGGCAAGGCCGGCGAGAAGGCCAACCGCGACAAGCTCAGGATCTCCATCGGCGGCGTGAAAGTGGCAGCGCAGGGCCAGCGCGTCGCAGGCTACGACGAGGCTCCCGTGGCCCGGCACATGAAGGGCAGCGAGATCACCATCGCCGTGGATGTCGGCGTCGGCCGCGGCAAGGCCCATGTCTGGACCTGCGATCTGACACACGGCTACATTGACATCAATGCCGACTACCGGAGCTGAGGCAGTCCTTCCCATCGAAACTGCCCGGCTGCGGTTGCGCGCTCTTGCTTCGGGCGATGGTCCCGCTGTCGAGCGGCTCGCGGGCGACTGGGAGATCGCGCGCTTCACCTCCAATATCCCCCATCCCTATCCCGCCGGCGGTGCCGCGCCCTGGATCGAAGAGACCCACGCCGATGCACGCGCCGGGAAAAAGGTCGTCGCGGCCATCGAGCGCCTCGCCGATGGACTGCTGGTGGGCTGCATCGAACTCGACATGACTCCGGGCAATGCCACCGGCGTGCTCGGTTATTGGATCGGCCGGCCCTATTGGGGTGAGGGAATAGCCAGCGAGGCAGCGAGCGCCATGATGGATCTGGGCTTCGAGCGAATGAGGCTCTCGCGCATCGAGGCCGCCGCCGTTCCCGCCAACCGCCGCTCGATCCGCGTTCAGGAGAAGCTTGGCCTGGCCCTCATCGGCGAGCGCATGGAGCCGGCGCCCGCGCGCGGCGGGCATATGAAGGTGGAGGTGCGCAGCCTGTCGCGCTCGCTCTCGCGCCGGCGCTTGCTGGTTTCTGCCGTGGCATTGGTGGATGTCGATGGACGCATATTGCTGGCCCGCCGTCCGCCGGGCAAGCCGCTTGCCGGACTCTGGGAATTTCCCGGCGGCAAGGTGGGCGAGAGCGAAACACCCGAAGCAGCCCTGATTCGCGAACTCAAGGAGGAACTCGATATCGATGTGGCGGAGAGCTGTCTGGCGCCCTTCACTTTCGCCTCGCACCGCTATCCCGATTTCGATTTGCTGATGCCGCTTTATCTCTGCCGGCGCTGGGAAGGCACGGTGACGGCGATGGAGGGCCAGGAACTCGCCTGGGTCCGGCCCCAGCGCCTGTCGGACTATACGATGCCGCCGGCGGATACGCCGCTGGTGGCGATGCTGCGCGATACGCTCTAGCGTCTGATCGCTTCACGTTGAATCAACGTGAAGCGTGAATCAGCCGCTATTCTAAATAGGTAGAGCAAGATCGCATCAGTTTGACCTAACCTGATGCGATCTTGCTCTAAAGATCAGGCGGCCGGCAGCGCATCCTGCAGCCGTGCTAGCCGCAGATGGGCGGCGGCAAGATCGGCGGGAAAGTCATCGCTCAGGAAGTAAGCGTATTCATCCTCGCGCGCGGTGGTGACCGGATCGCGGCGGGCAAGCGCCTCGTCCACGAGGCCCGGATGGCACATGACGATCGTGCCTGGCGGTGCTCCTTCGATCATGCGGCGAAACAGCGGGCGGAAGGATTCGCTCTCCGCGAAACTGCGGGCGCCGCGAAAGCTGCTGTTGCGGCGCACACCGGCCTGGCCGATACGCCGGGCCATGGGCCGCGCCATCAGCGAGAGGAAGGCAGCCTTTCCGGTTGCGACCCGGCGGCGAAGGATCGCGGCGACCGGCTCGTCAGTCAGTCGCAGATAGGCGCCGGTCTTGCGGGCTGCCCCTAGGACGGGCTGGCGGACCGCGGGCAAAAGGTGAACGTGCTTAGGGCCGTCGCACGAATCCGGGCCCTCCCCCACGATGCGCACAAACTGCTCAACCTGGCGGTCGATTTCCGCAGTGATTGCCCGGCTATCCAGCCGGCGCAGATAGGCAGCCCGCATCAGGGCGCCGAGCGGACGGTCATGGGTCAGGGTCAGGTGCAGGCCAATATCGGCGCGGTCGAGAAAGGGCTTGAGGCGCGGGCCTTCCTCGGCGAAATCCGGCGATACCACCATGCAGCTTGTCGCCGACAGGCGCCCGCGCTCCAGCAGGTCGCGAATCGCCCGGCCCACGCCGGCGGCGATGCCGTAATCGTCGGCGCAGAGCACGATGCCCGCTGATGCCATTTCCCGCCTATCGGCCCGGTGCGGCCGTTGCCTATAATGCCCCGCCCATGAGCGAGAGCAACCGTTCGGCCAAACTGTCCGTTGTCACGCCCTTTTTCAACGAGGGTCCGGACGTGTCAAGGTTCCTCGACCGCCTGACCGGCGTGTTGAACGGCATCGACATGCCGTGGAGCGTCGTCTGCGTCAATGACGGCAGCCGGGACGATACCATCGACCGGCTGGTCGAAGCCCACCGGCGCGATTCCCGCATCAAGGTCATCGATTTCTCGCGCAACTTTGGCAAGGAATACGCGCTGACGGCCGGCCTCGACCATACCGGCGACGACGTCGTCGTGCTGATGGATTCCGACCTGCAGCATCCGCCGGAGATGCTGCCCGCCATGCTGGCAAAATGGCGCGATGGCAACGAAGTAGTCTACATGGTGCGAAAGCTGCGCGGCGACGTCGGACTGCTGGGCAAGCTCGGCCGGCGCTTCTTCTATCTGGTGTTCCGCGTGGCCTCGGAGGTGCGTCTGCCGCCGGAAGCAGGCGACTTCCGGTTGCTCGATCCGGTGGTGGTATCTGCAATCCGCCGCATGCCGGAGCGCACGCGCTTCATGAAGGGCATCTATCACTGGGTGGGATTCCGCCAGGTCGGGTTGAGCTATGAAGAAGGTGTGCGCAAGGAAGGACGCAGCCGCTGGGGCTTCTGGCGGCTGACGGCGCTCGCCATCGACGGCATCACCGCCTTTTCCAACCTGCCCCTGCGCCTGTGGGGAATCCTGGGCGCCCTTATTGCCGGAATCAGCCTGATCTACGGCATAAGCCGTATCATCCGCACCTTGATCTACGGCATCGATGTGCCCGGCTTCGAATCGCTGATCGTCTCGGTGATGTTCCTCGGCGGCATCCAGCTTCTGTCGCTGGGCGTGCTGGGTGGCTATATCGGGCGCATCTTCAACGAGGTGAAGGCGCGGCCCCTCTACATCGTGCGGCGGACCTATGGGCTCGATGAGCCGGTCGGTGTTGCCCTCGAAGCCGCGGGTTCATTCGACAAGGCCGCGCGCTGAAACAGCCGGCCGAGGCAGGCATCCAGCAGGATCGGCAGGAAGGCAATACAGATCAGCGGCTTCAGCCAGTATTCTGTAGGCCGGAAGATCCAGTTGCCAAAGTTGTGCAGGCCCAGCGCAATGCAGAAGACAATGACCAATTTCGTCTGCCAGCAGCCGGGGCGGCGTACCTGCAAGATCGCGGCAAACAGACCGAGCACGACCGCCAGCATGATGTAGGTGTTTTCCTCGGTGCGCGGGTTCATCAGCATCAAATAACAGACCGCGAGCGCGAACAGATCGAGTGCTGCGAAGGCGCCGTTCTGCCGGCGCACGGCGGGGTAGCCTATACCCAATGTCAGCAGCGCCAGGACGACCCGCAGCGCTGTCAGCGCTGCCGCCGGCATTGGCAAACCGATGCTGTCGAACAGGCCGGTGATGTCCGACCAGGTCTGGCGCGAAGGCGCCGATGAGGCGAGCAGCTTGTCGACCGCAAGCCCATACACATGTAAGGCCGCGGCCGGATCGGGATGAAGCAACGGGGCCAGTAGAACGATCAGCACGCAAATGACCAACCTGCCGGTCAAGGGCCTGTAGAGCGCTCCCATCAAAAGCAGGAGCACAAGAGCAAGTGGCTTGATGGCGAAAGCAAGTGCCAGCAGCGCTGCCGCGAGCCACCAGCGCTTCTCGGCAACGGCGAGGGCGCCGAGCAGCATGAGCGCGACCATGGCCGTGGTCGCCTGTCCGTTGCGCAACGCCGCGCTGGCGGCAGGGAGAGCTAGGAGCAGGGCAAGACCGAACGCCTCGAAGGGGCGCTGTGGAACATAGAGTTTCACGGCGCGCCAGATGGCAAAGGTCAGCAGCCCAGCCGAGAGCACATGCCACAAGACGTCGCCGATATAGCCCATCAGGACGAATGGCGTGTAGAGGACGGCGAAACTGGGCAGATAGAGGAATCCGTCGATTCCGGGGCCGTAGATGTCTTTGCCGGCCCACCAGCCTTCCGCAGCTCTCCGATAATTGCCGACGACGGTATGATCGAAGGGATCACGCCAGACGAGAATCAGAACGATGACGTTGAAAATCAGCCAGAGGCCGATGCCGATCCGCGCAATCAGCACCTCGCGGGGCGCGCGAAACGCGGCTTGCACGAGGAAGTTCATTTCGGCTTCGCCTTGTCGCCGGCGCGGTGCTCGATCGTATCCAGCGCCTGGGCCAGGCGTTGGCGCGCACTACCGGGGCGCAGCGCGTGTTGCTGCGATCCGTGCGGCGCCCACCCGGTGAGGAACAACAGGCGAAAGCGGGCCGGGATGCGGCCGTCGCTTGCGGCATGGCGCTGGGCGTAGAGTGCTGTGGCGCGGCCGAACAGCTCGCGGCCGGCAAAGCGCTCGCTGCGCGCCTGTGCTGCGTTGGATTCGCCCATGCCGCCGAGGTCGTGCATCAGGGCCAGCGCGTCGGGATAGGTGACGTTCAGAGTCTCGATATCGGCGACCGGGAGGGCGAAGCCGGCGCGTTGCAGCAGGCCGGCGCCATCGCGCGCATCGGCGAAGGGCGAGACACGCGGGCTTGCACCGCCTCTGGTCTCTGCTTCTGCCTCGATCAGGCAATCGCGCAACTCGTCCAGCGTGCCAAGGCCGAACAGCACGGCAAGGAACAGACCATCTGGCTTGAGCGCGTGGCGGATCTGCAGCAGCGCGCCGGGCAGGTCGTTCACCCAATGGAGATCGAGGCAGCTCATGATCAGATCGAAGCTGCCGCCCGCAAACGGCAGCAATTCCTCATCGCCCGCCAGCGCCGGCTCACCATTCGCCGCCGCCTGGCGTGCCATGGCGGCCGACAGGTCGCATTGTACCAGGGTCTCGATGCCGCCCCGATTGCCGAGAACGGCGGCAAGCTGCCCGGTGTGGCAGCCAAGATCGAGAGCCAGGGGAAACGTCCGCCGAACGTCTTCCAGCCGGTCGGCCAGCCGTTCCGCCGCCTCGCGAATCAGGAAATCATGGCCCGCCAGGCGAGGGGCTGCGCGCTCGCGCCGGCGCTGCAGCAGCTTGCGATCGAAGGGTGTGGCGGCGCTCGACTGTCCGGACAAGGCCGGCACTTTGCCCCGGGCAAACCAAAAGGCAACCGCGGGG
>CAZQLF010000056.1:0-1409 GCA_964594035.1 uncultured Rhodospirillaceae bacterium
TCACCGGTGCCGCCAATCTGCGCAGCCATCTCGGCAGCAAGATCGCGTTGAGCGAGGCCTCGGGCGCGCAAGGTGCCGACCGCTATTTGAAGGACCGCGAGAAGGTTGCCTTCGGCAAGCGCTATGTCGAGGCGCGGGCCACACCCGGTCACACCAATGGCTGCGTCACCTATGTGCTCGATAATGAAAGCATGGCCTTCACCGGCGATTGCCTGCTGATCCGCGGCTGTGGGCGCACGGATTTCCAGCAGGGCGATCCACGGTCCATGTACCGCTCGGTGCATACCCGCATCTTCTCGCTGCCGGAGAATTGCCTGCTCTATCCCGCCCATGACTATCGCGGGCTGATGCTGACCAGCGTGGGCGAAGAGCGAAAGTTCAATCCCCGTCTCGGTGGCGAGCTGAGCGAGGATGATTTCGTCGGCTATATGAGCAATCTCGGCCTGCCGCATCCCAAGCAGATGGATATCGCCGTCCCAGCCAACCTCAAATGCGGCGTGCGCGAAGGGGCGGCGCCGCTGGACGAGCCGGGCTGGGCGCCGCTGACACTGACCTTCGCCGGCATCTGGGAAGTGGACCCCCATTGGGTAGAAGAGCATCTGCGCGAAGTGCAGGTGATCGATGTGCGCGAGCCTGATGAATACACAGGCCCGCTGGGTCACATCCCGGGCGCGAAGCTGGTGCCGCTGGGCGGGTTCGCCGCTGCTGCGCCCAACTTGGCCAAGGACAAGCCCATCGTCACCGTCTGCCGTGCCGGCGGTCGCTCGGCCCAGGCCTTCACCACGTTGAAGAAGCTGGGTTTCGACAGGGTCGCCAACCTGCCGGGCGGCATGCTGCGCTGGCGCGTGCTGCGCCAGGTCGTCGAGGGCGGCAGCGACTAGGAGCGCCGTACCGCTGTCAGCGCTTCTTTGGCAGCGCCGCGATTACCTGGGTCAGGCTCTTCTGCAGCTTATCGATGATCTCGTCGAGCTCCGCCCGGCTGGCGTTGTAGGGCGGCGCGAGGATGATCTGGTCGCCCTTGATGCCGTCGACATTGCCGCCGGCCGGATAGCAGATGAGGCCATTGGCAAAGGCCTGGTCGCGTACCTTGGCATAGAGCTGCAGCGAGGGATCGTAGGGTTGCTTCGCCGTGCGATCTTCCACCAGCTCGATGCCGATGAAGAAACCGCGGCCGCGAATATCGCCGACATAGGGCCGCCCGCTGAGGGTGCTGCGCAGCGTATCCATGAGATAGGCGCCATCCTGCTTCACCTTGTCGAGCAGGCGGTCGCGTTCGACGATGGTCTGCACCGCAACGCCGGCGGCGCAAGCCGCCGTGTGCCCACTGAAGGTATGGCCCGTCATCAGGCTGCCGTGGCGGCTCATCATCGGCTCCCACAGCCGCTCATGCAGGATGGCCACCCCCAGCG
>CAZQLF010000056.1:1509-9937 GCA_964594035.1 uncultured Rhodospirillaceae bacterium
TGGCGGCTCATCATCGGCTCCCACAGCCGCTCATGCAGGATGGCCACCCCCAGCGGCAGGTAGCCGCCGGCAAGGCCCTTGGCGACCGACATCACGTCGGGCACGACGCCATCATATTCCAGCGCGCGCCAGGTGCCGGTGCGGCCCGCGCCACACATGACTTCATCCGAGATCATCAGCACGCCGGTGCGATCGCAGATCTCGCGGATGCGCTTGGCATAACCGGGCGGGGCTGGCACCGCGCCGCCGGCCGCACCCACGACCGGCTCGAAGATGAAGGCCGCGACCTTGTCGGCGCCCAGCCGGGCGATCTCTTCCTCCAGCTCGTTGGCGCAATGTTCGGCGACATTCTCCGGCTTCACGCCTGCCGGTGGGCGATAGGTATTCACCGCCGAGAGATGGCTTGCCTCCACCAGCGCTCCCTCGAATGGCAGGCGGCGGTCGCGAAAGCCCGAGATGCCCAGCGCCCCCAGCGTGTTGCCATGCCAGCTGCGCTGGCGGGCGATGAAACGCCGGCGTGAGGATTCGCCACGCGCGGTGTGATACTGCAGCGCGATCTTCAGGCAGGATTCCACCGCCTCCGAACCGCTGGTCACGAAGATCATGCGGTTCAGTCCGCTATCCTTGCCGCAGCGGCGGATGACGAGATCGGTCAACTGCTCGAGCGGATCGCTGGTGAAAGTGTAGCGATAGCCATGGGCGATGCGGTCGAGCTGCGCCTTGATGGCGTTGTTCACCTCTTCATTGGCATGGCCCAGGCAATAGACAGCGGGTCCGCCGGAGCCATCGATGTATTGCTTGCCCGTCGTGTCGTAGAGGTAGCTGCCCTTGCCGTAGGCAATCTTCGGCAGATTGGCCGATTGCCACGGCGAAGAGAGTTTCTGGGTCGGTTGGGCATGAGCGGCAGACATGGCAAATCCTTTTCGGGGCGGACAGGGCGTCAGGCTATAGCGGCGGGCAAGGGGAGGGCAACCGCAGCCTATCCGCCCGGGAAACCGGCTCCCTTTGGCCGGGGGCCGGTATGAAGAAAGCGTTCGCGCCCGTCTTCGTAACGGCGCAGTCCATAGATCTTGTAGCCGGGATAGCGGCGCTTGATATGGCCCATCATGGCAAAGGTGGCGTGCCTGTCCTTCGCATAGTAGGTCAGGCCGACCCAGCAATCGCCGGAGAGGCACTCCGAATATTTCGGGGCGTGGCGCTGTTCGGTCCAGGCCTTGGCGATGGCCTCATCGCAAAGCGCCCAGCCAACATAGCCGATGACGTTGCCGTCCTTCACGGCGAAGACATAGTGCTCGCGGGCAATCTGACCGCGCAGGTTCGCGGTGTAAACGCCGAGCGGTGCGTCGCTAAAGGGTTTGTGCGCGCGTATCAGGTCGATGGCCGCGCCGAAGGCAAAGACGGGATTCTTGAAGCGCCGGCAGACGACGTCGCCGGGTCTTGCCGTGATTGCAGGCTGATTCAGCGCGGCCATCGCACCCGTCAGCCTTTGGTCGGGTCCGGGTAATCGATCACCCAGGGCTCCTGCTTGGCGGCTGCGATCCATTCATGCATGGCCGGCAGGTTCATCATCGTGTTCACATAGCTGGCTGCCGCCGGCGGCAGGGGCACGCCATAGGTGGTGAAGCGCGTGGCGACGGGGGCATACATGCCGTCGGCGATGGAGAATTTACCGAACAGGAACGGGCCGCCCTTGCCGTTTTTGCGCCGGCAGCGCGTCCAGATGGCGACGATGCGGTCGATCTCGCCCTGCACCGCCGCGATGCGGGCCGACGCCTCGAACCGGCGGCTCACATCCATGCCCAGATAGCGGCGTAGATCGGCGAATCCTGAATGCATCTCGTTGCTGACGGCGCGCGCATGCGCACGAGCGGCCTTGTCCTTCGGCCACAGCCCGGCCTTCGGAAACGCCTCGGCCAGATATTCCATGATGGCAAGCGATTCCCAGACCTCGATCTTGCCGTGGCGCAGGAACGGCACTTTGCCTGAGGGTGAGAATTTCAGGATCCTGGCCTTGGTGTCCGGTTGCTGCAGGGCAACGAACTTCTCGTCGAACTTGATGCCGGCCTGCTTCATTACGATCCAGGGCCTGAGCGACCATGAGGAATATTTTCTGTTGCCAATGAGCAATAACAATCCGGCCATCGTCGTCTCTCCCCGATAAAGGTGCTGGGCTGGTAGGCCGGGCAGTCTTGCGGATTCGCCAGCGTCCCGGCAACCCCTTTGCGGGCCGGGTTCAGCGATCCCCCTTTGCAGATTCCTCATGTCCGGTCATGCTCGCCTGCTGCCAATCCGGGGGCAGCCAATCTGGTCGGCAAAGGGGCAGGAGAACAATCGTGTTGGATCATGTCAGCGACCGCGTTTCTGGCGACACTATTGCGATCGAACCCATCGTCGAGGGCAGCTTCGAACGCTGGGTCAAGCAGCAGAGCCCGATCACCCAGGCCTGGGTTGCGGCCAACAGCTACAAGGCCAAGACCGGCCAGCACCTGCTGATCCCGGATTCGAACGGGGCCATCGGCCTGGTGGCGCTCGGCGTCAATCACGGCCGGGATATCTGGTCCTATGGCGATCTGCCGTTGAGTTTGCCGGAAGGGTCCTATCGCCTGGCGGATTCCCTGAGCCGTGAGAGTGCCACAGCCGCAGCCCTCGGCTGGGCGCTGGGTGGCTATGCCTTCGACCGCTACAAGAAGCGCATCCGCCAGCCGGCTCGGCTACTGATGCCGAAACAGGCCGACAGGGACGCCGTGCGGCGCGAAGCCTCTGCCATCTTCCTGGTGCGCGACCTGGTGAATACGCCGGCGGAAGAGATGGGGCCGGCAGAGCTTGCCGCGGCGGCGCGGGAGGTTGCGCGCAAGCACAAGGCGAAATTCTCGGTGATCGTCGGCGAAGAACTTCTGAAGAAGAATTATCCCTGCGTCCATGCGGTGGGCCGCGCCAGCAGCCGGCCCCCGCGGCTCATCGACATGCGCTGGGGCAATCGCGGGCCAAAGATCACGCTGGTGGGCAAGGGTGTGTGCTTCGACAGCGGCGGCCTCGATATCAAGCCATCGAGCGGCATGCTGATGATGAAAAAGGACATGGGCGGGGCCGCCCATGTGCTGGCACTCGCCCAGATGATCATGGAAGCGAACCTGCCGGTGCGGCTGCGCCTGATGATTCCGGCGGTGGAGAACAGCATCTCCGGCAACGCCTATCGGCCCATGGACATCATCCGCTCGCGCAAGGGCCTGACGGTCGAGATCGGTAACACCGATGCGGAAGGACGCGTCATCCTCTGCGATGCGTTGGCCGAGGCCGACAGTGAAAAACCGGATCTTCTGATCGACATGGCGACGCTGACGGGTGCTGCGCGCGTGGCGCTGGGACCCGATCTTCCGGTGCTTTACGCCAACGATGACGCGGTGGCGGAATTGGCACTGCGCCACGGCAAGGCCGCGGACGATGCGCTCTGGCGCCTGCCACTGCACAAGCCTTATCGCAAGATGATCGATAGCCCCATTGCCGACATCAACAATTCGGGCAGCAGTTCCCATGCCGGCTCCATCACCGCGGCATTGTTCCTTGCCGACTTTGTCGATCCGTCCACCCACTGGATGCATTTCGACATCTTCGCCTCGAATCCCTCCAGGCGGCCCGGTCGGCCCGAGGGCGGCGAGGCCCAGGCCATCCGCGGCCTGTTCGCCCTGATCGCCGAGCGTGCGGGGCGCGCACCGGCGAAGGGCAAGCGCTGACGGAACACCGGGTGCCGAGGGCGGTCAGCTGCTGGTAGCCGGCCGGGCGCGCGCGCGCTTCAGGTCCTGCCAGAGATTGGCGAGTAGTTGCGGCAAACTGGGCGGTGCCTTGATGGACAGGATTGTGGCGGCGAAGACGACAGCAATCGCCGCGGCCTGGCTGCGATAGGTGAAATGGGAATGGGTCTGGGTGTGGTTGCTCAAGACCTCAAACCAGAGTGTCGTGATCAAGACGGGTGCCACCAGGCAGAAGAACTTCCGCCAATCAAAGCCGCTCCAGTTGCGCCACAGATGCCGTACGAGAGCGGCAAACAGAATGGCCACGGTGATGCTACCCACCGAGATGAAGCATTGGATGATCATCAGCGCCGTGGGCAGCAGCGGTATGAAGGAGAGATCGCCGGGCGAATCCTCGCCATAGGTGCGCAGCTCGATCTGGCTGAGGATATCGGCGAGCGCGGCGTGAGAATCGGGAGAGATCAGGATGGCCAAAACCCATTTCGCCAGCCACGTGAGGGCATAGCCGCCGAACCAGCTCGCGGCGACAAGGCCACCGAGCGCAAGGCCGCGGGTACGCTGGCCGGCGGAAGGGGGTTGAGCCTCCTCCGTGGCGATCACGATGAAGGCGAGCAGCAGCGGCGCCATCGGCGGGGTGCTGAGAAAATCCACGAAGTTGAAGATGGAGCCGAGGATGGCGGCGAGCAGGATCTCAGAGCGAGAGTCCGGCCGGCGCCGGCAAACGCCGGCAAAGAGGGCAGCACCTGCAAGGATGACAACCATGGCGATGGAATGGGGCGTGTTCACCCAGATACGCCATATGTCGCTGAGGCTCATCAGGACGAGGAAGAACATGGCCGCCGCGATGCGCCCGATCGCGGCGCGGAACTCGCGATAGAGCCAGATTACGGCGCCCAGGATCAGAAGCGCATTGGCGATCCGCACCGTCTGCAGGCTGAACCACTGGATCATCGGCCACGTGTAGAGCCGGTAGCCATGCCAGTAGCGCTGGTAGGTCCAGAATTTCGTGCTCGGCAATGCGGCGGCGGTCTTGGTCAGGGACTCGCAAGGGCCCTCCGTATCGAAATGCAGCCGCGGCAGGAAGGCAATGTCCACCGCGCTGCGGCCATCATCGAGCGTCACGTTCCAGGCTTGGCATTCGGTGAATTCATGGCCGCCGCGGTTGAAGAACCAGCGGGGATCGCGATCCCAGGCGATGACCCCGTCAGCGAAGGCCTGCCGGATATGCGCGCGCGCGGCCGCCATATCGGTATGCGCGCCTGCCCCGATCAATGCGGCGGCGTAGATAACCTGCAGCAAAAGGACCGCGCCGATGGCAAGCAGCGCGCTGACGCAAAGGCCGCGCAGCCAGGGCTGACGCGCGGTCGCATTCGCCGCGCCGCTCACGGCGTCTAATACTCTCGCGCCATATCCACCACCGGGCTCATGGGCTGGCCCGCCTGCTGTTTGCGGATATTGGCGACGATGTGTTTTACCGCTGTCGGCGGCCAGGTAAGGCTCGCGTTATGCGGTGTCAGTGTAACCTTCGGATGGCGCCAGAAGGGATGGCTCGCCGGCAGCGGCTCTTCCGAGACAACATCGAGGGTGGCGTGCGCGAGCTGACCCGTATCGAGCGCGGCCAGCAGGTCGGTCTCCACCGCATGGCCGCCGCGCGCCGCATTGATAAGCCAGGCGCCCCGCGGCATCTGCGCAAAGGTCCGCGCATTCAGGATGCCGGTGGTTGCCTTGGTCAACGGCAGCAGGCAGACGACGATCTCGCTGCGCGCCAAGATCTCGGCAAACCCCTTCTCGCCGGTGAAGGATTTGACGCCGGCAATATGCTTGGGCGAATTGCTCCAGCCCGCCACGTCGAAGCCCAGGATGGCAAGTTTTTCCGCCGCATCGCCGCCCAGCACGCCCATGCCCAGAATGCCCACCTTGCGCTCCCAGGCCGGCGGCGCTTCGAGCTCGTTCCATTCGGACCGGCGTTGCAGGGCTTCCAGCTCGGGCATGCGCCGGTGATAGCGCAGGACATGCAGCACGACATACTCGGTCATACAGACGGTGAGCGCGCGATCGACCATGCGCACGATGGGAATGCCCACCGGCAGGTCCGTATCGAGCAGCAGCTTCTCCACACCGGCGCCGAGCGAGAAAATCGCCTTCAGCTTCGGGTACTGGCGCAATGTGCCGCGCTGGTGATGCCAGGCGAGGACATAGTCGATCTCTTCTTTTGGGCCGCTGTCCGGCCAGACGCGAAATTCGAGCGACGGATCTTCGGCGTGGAAGGCATCTCGCCAGGCGTCGGGCGCGCCCCAATTGCTGCAATAGAGAATGGCCATGATGGGCTCGTTGGATGGAGGGTCAGGTCTTGACGGCGCCGTGGGCGACGACGTCGAGGGAGAAGGCGGCCGCCATCAGCGCCTTGGTATACGCCTGCTGCGGCGCTTCGAACAGGCGCTCCGCGGGGCCCTGTTCGACGATGAGCCCATCCTTCATCACCAGCACCTCGTCGGCCAGCGCGCGGATCACGCGCAGATCGTGGCTGATAAAGATATAGGCGAGCTTGTGGCGCTGCTGGAGATCGCGCAGCAGATCGACGATCTGGGCCTGCACCGACATGTCGAGGGCCGAGGTAGGTTCGTCCAGCACGATCAGTTTCGGCTTCAGCACCAGGGCGCGGGCGATCGCGATGCGCTGACGCTGACCGCCGGAAAATTCGTGGGGATAGCGGAAGCGGCTGTCGGGATCGAGCCCGACCTCCTGGAGTGCCTCGACGGTCATGGCATCGCGTTCTTCCGGGCTGCGCTGCGATTCATGAACGGCAAGGCCTTCGCCCACGATCTCGGCGATCGACATGCGCGGCGAAAGCGAACCGTAGGGATCCTGGAAGACGATCTGCATCTGCCGGCGCAAAGGCCGCAGAGCGCTGCTGGATTCGCTGTCGATAGCTTGGCCCTCGAAGCGGATCAAGCCCTCGCTTTCGATCAGGCGCAGGAAGGCGAGACCCAGCGTGGTCTTGCCCGAGCCGCTTTCGCCGACCACGCCGAGCGTGTGACCTTCGCGCACGGTGAAGGAAACACCGTCCACGGCCTTGATGTTGTCTGTTACCCGGCGCAGCAGGCCGGTTTTTACCGGATACCAGACCTTGAGGTCGCGGACCTCGCCGATGGCAGGCGCGCCGGCGGGCGCGGCCGCCGGGCGGCCTTTGGGCTCGGCAGCCAGCAGCTTGCGGGTATAGGGGTGCTGCGGCTGGGCGAAAACCTGATCCACCGGCCCCTGTTCGACGATATGGCCCTCCGTCATGACGCAGACGCGATCAGCCATGCGGCGGACGATGTGAAGGTCATGGGTGATCAGCAGCAGCGCCATGCCCAGCTTGGCGCGTAGATCGCGGAGAAGCTCGAGAATCTGGGCCTGGATGGTGACGTCGAGCGCGGTGGTCGGCTCATCGGCGATCAGCAGGTCCGGCTGATTGGCGAGCGCCATGGCGATCATGACGCGCTGGCGCTGGCCGCCGGAGAGTTCATGGGGGAAGGCGCTGAGCCTCTTCTCTGCCTCGGGCAAGCCAACCAGCTTTAGCAATTCGAGGGTGCGCTTGCGCGCAAGATCGTGGGGCAGGTGCTTGTGAAGGACCAGCACCTCGCCGATCTGCCGCTCGATCCGGTGCAGCGGATTGAGCGAGGTCATCGGCTCCTGGAACACCATGGCGATACGATTTCCCCGGATCTGGCGCAGCCGTTCCGCCGGAGCGCCGATCAGTTCTTCGCCGGCAAGCTTGATGCTGCTGCCCTTGGGGTGGCGCGCCAGCGGGTAGGGCAGGAGCTGCAGGATCGAAAGCGCGGTCACGGTCTTGCCGGAGCCGCTTTCGCCCACCAGGGCTACTGTCTCGCCTTTGTCGAGAGCAAAGCTCGCATGTTCGACCGCCGGCTTCGGACTGGTGGCGAAGACCACGCCGAGATCGCTGACCTCGAGAAGTTTCTGCGTTTCGTTCATGCGAGATTCTTGCGCGGGTCGAAGGCGTCGCGCACACCCTGGCCGATGAAAACAAGCAAACTCACCAGCGTGCCGACGACGAAAAATCCGGTAATGCCGAGCCACGGCGCTTGGAGATTGGTTTGCGCCTGGTGCAGCAGATCTCCGAGGGAAGGCGAGCCAGGCGGCAGGCCGAAGCCGAGGAAATCAAGGGCTGTCAGCGTCGTCACCGAGGCGCCGACCTGGAATGGCAGGAAGGTCAGGGTAGAGACCATGGCGTTCGGCAGCAGATGGCGGAACATGATGGCGCTGTTGCGCACGCCCAATGCGCGTGCCGCGCGCACATATTCCAGATTGCGCGCCCGCAGGAATTCCGCCCGCACATAGCCCACCGGCCAGACCCAGCTCAGCAGTAGCATGATGCCGAGCAGCCACCAGAAATTGGGCGTCACCACACTGGCGAGAATCATCAGGATGAAAAACGTGGGCAGCGAGCTGAAGACTTCGAGAAAGCGCTGGAAGAACAGATCGACCTTGCCGCCGTAGTAGCCCTGGACCGCACCGGCGGCAATCCCGATAGGCGTGCAAAAGATCATCAGCGTGAAGCCGAACAGCACGGAAATGCGAAAGCCGTAGATGACGCGTGCCAGCACGTCGGGCGCCTGGTCATCGGTACCGAGCCAAGTCTTGCGAACGGGGGGGGGGGGCGGAGGGCCGGGGAGATT
>CAZQLF010000057.1:0-9915 GCA_964594035.1 uncultured Rhodospirillaceae bacterium
TCTTCAGAATGTGGGACGACCGGAGCAAGGTCGCGTAAGAGCGTTGAATTGGTCATCTCATCGCGGAAGGGGCCGCTGACTTCCATAGAAATCGTGCCCGTTGCTTTCGCGCCGGGGGCAAGCGATCTCTTTTCGGTGGGCGTATTCGAGTGGGGAAGATTCGACGAAAAGGACCTCGCCAATATCCAGGGCTCCCTGGAAGATAGCGTAAGAGCGGCTACGAGTTCGGCGCAGGTTGACCCTGTCGACAAGCTGCGCGTCTTTGTGGCGATCCGTCACTACACGGTAGCTGCGACCAATCACAGCGTCGCCGTCCTGGCGGCAGTCGATTGGTGCGCCGGCCGCAATGATGGAAAGGCCATCTACAGGGAACTTTTTTACGCTGCCGATACGGCAAGTCTGATTGGCACGCTCGGCGGCGAAAAAGACATAGTAAATCACGCCATTGTTAAGCGTATCGGTGAAAGCAGTTTGGTGCTGGCGCAGGGAGCCGTGCCCTCAGGAACCTTACCGAGAAAGGTGTCAGGAACTTTCGAATCTTTCGATTCCGCCGCCGCCGCACTTCCTGCGGAGATGCGGTCATGGCCGATGCCGATTCTCGTAGGGCCGGTTTTCGTTCCTATTGGCGGCACACTGAATCAGACAATTCCTTGGTGGCAAGCAAAGTCCACGGAATCGCTTCCCTGTGAATCTTTGCTTGGAAATGCGAAGGGTTAGAACCCCGCTGACAAGGCCCCTAGAAAGGCGAGATTTAGGTCCAGTGCGCTTCGCCCAAGGGCTCAGCGTTGACGCTCGCACGACTCTTGTTAGCTCCAGGGAAGTGCTCGGTCCCGAATCGGGGTTCGTCCACCGATCCCGCATCCACCAATAAAAAGACCCCAGACGGGGCCTTTTTATTGGCGGAGGGGGAGGGATTCGAACCCCCGATGCCCTTGCGGACATAACGGTTTTCGAGACCGCCGCGTTCAACCACTCTGCCACCCCTCCGTCTCTGGGTATGCCGGCCGTTGCGGGGCCGGGACCATACCCCGGGGGAATATGGGCTTCAAGGACGCTCGAGAGTCTCCTCGCTCAGTACGGACGGCCCGGATTTAGCACCGAGCACCTTCACTTTCCGCGTTATCCTGACTGCCAGCTGCCGACCCGAATGGTCAGGAGGGGCTGTTGGATGTAGCGGTTTGGCTTGCTGGCCTGGGGCTCGAGCGATACGAGCCGGCGTTTCGCGAAAACGCGATTGACTCCGCCGTCCTTCCGAGCCTGACCGCCGATGACCTGAAGGATCTTGGGGTCGTCATCGTGGGCCATCGGCGAAAGCTGCTGGAGGCGATCGCCGGGCTGAAGGCCGCATCTGCCCTTGCTCCCACCTCGCAGGCCCCGGCATCCCCTGGCGCTGCGGCAGAGCGCGACGCCGAACGCCGGCAGCTCACGGTGATGTTCGTTGACCTGGTCGGTTCAACGGCGCTTTCGGCAAGGCTCGATCCCGAAGACATGCACGGAATCATTCGGCTTTATCAAAATACGGTAGCCGGCGAGATCGCCCGCTTCGAGGGCCATATCGCGAAGTTCATGGGTGATGGCGTCCTAGCCTACTTCGGTTGGCCACGGGCCCATGAGGACGAGGCCGAACGGGCGGCGCGGGCCGGTCTGGCGGTGTCGGCGGCGGTCTCCCGGTTGAAGGCTCCGGACGGTGAGCCGCTGCAAACCCGGATCGGCATTGCAACAGGCCTTGTCGTCGTCGGCGATCTCGTGGGGCAGGGGCCGGCCCAGGAACAAGCGGTCATCGGCGATACGCCAAATCTCGCGGCGCGTCTGCAGGGCACGGCCGACCCCGGCGCAGTCGTCATCGCCGAAAACACCCGTCAGCTCGTCGGCGATCTGTTCCAGCTGCGCGAGATAGAGGCACAGAGATTCAAGGGCATCGTCGAACCGGTGACTGCTTTTGCAGTGATTGCTGAACGCGCCCTCGAGAGCCGTTTCGCGGCGAAGCGGATGGCCGGTCTGGCGCCGATCATCGCACGCGATCGGGAGCTGGCCCTTCTGATGGAGCGCTGGCGCCAGGCAAAAGGCGGCGAGGGCCAGGTAATCCTGCTGAGCGGCGAAGCCGGGATCGGCAAATCGCGTATTGCCGAGGCGCTGATCAGTGCGCTATGCGCCGAGCCGCACCTACTGATGCGCTACCAATGCTCACCTTATCACATCGACAGCGCCCTTTATCCGGCGGTCCAGCAAATCAGCCACGCGGCCGGTATCATTCCAGCGGACCTTCTGGATGTTCGTCTGGACCGGCTCGAAGCATTGCTGGCGAAGGCCCCCGGCAACGTCGGCCAAGCGGCCGCGCTGATCGCGTCTCTCGTCGGCCTGGATGGGCAATCCCGCTACGGAGCCCTTGAGCTTACCCCGCAGCAGCGCCGCAGCCAGACACTCGCCGTCCTCATCGGTCATCTCATCGGGCTTGCGGACCGCCAGCCGATACTCTGGCTGATCGAGGATGCGCATTGGATCGACCCGACAACGTTGGAGCTGATCGGGTTGGCGCTCGATCGCATTCAAAGGGCCAGCGTTTTCATTTTGATCACGGCGCGCCCGACCTTCGCCCCCTTCAGCACCCACCCGATGGTCACGCCGCTGACCCTGAACCGGTTGGGCCGCGAGGCGACCCGCTCAATCGTCGACCGCGTCGCCGGCGGCAAGCACTTGCCCGAAACGCTCGTCGACGAGATCGTCTCCAAGACCGACGGCGTGCCGCTGTTTGTGGAGGAGATGACCAAGGCAGTCATCGAGTCTGACATGCTGCGCGAGGACGCCAATGCCTACTATCTCGACAAACCGCTCAGCTCGCTTGCAATCCCCACCACACTGCACGACTCGCTGATGGCGCGCCTTGACCGGCTGCAGCCGGTCAAGGAAGTCGCCCAGATCGCTGCTGTAATCGGCCGCAGTTTCGATCACCGGACGATAGCGGAGCTCGCTGGCCGGCCAGAGGAAGAGTTGGTTGATCCAATGCGCCAGCTCGTTGAAGCAGAACTGGTGTTTTGCCGCGGCACGCCACCGGATGCGGACTATCTGTTCAAGCACGCGCTTGTCCGCGATGCCGCCTATGAAAGCCTGTTGAAGGCCAGGCGCCTGACGCTCCATTCCCGCTTGCTCCGGATTCTGGAGGGCCGCGGCGACACGGCGCCTGAAATCATGGCCCAGCACGCCGAAGCGGCGAACCTGCGGCAACAGGCGCTCGACTACTGGGATCTGGCCGGCGACCGGTCTCTTGCGAATTCCGACTACAAGGAGGCGATTGTCAGTCTGGAGAACGCTGTTCGGCTGTGCGGTGCAATCAAGGACGAGCGGCGGCGGATTGCCCGCGAGCAGGAGCTTCAGGTGCAGCTTGGGCAGGCGTTGATCGCCGACCAGGGCTATGCAGCCCCCGCAACCTTGCAGGCGTTCGAACGTGCGCTGGCGCTGGCGGAAATTCTTGGCGACGTATCGCTGCAGTTGCCGCCGCTCTGGGGGCAATGGGCCGGTTATCACATCGTGGCGGCGGCCAACGGTGTGAGCGCTCATCCATCCGATCTCGCGCAGCGTTTCGCGGCACTTGCCGGGATGCAGCCGGAAACCGGCCCGCGCCTTGTCGGATGGCGCATGCTTGCCTGGGAGCGGTTCTTTGAGGGGCGCTTCAAGGAAGCCCTTATGTTCACGCAAAAGGCGCTCGACAACTATGACCCGGCCCTTCACCGCGACCTGCTCCGCCGGTTTGGTCAGGATCCCCGCGCCGTGGCAGCCAACTACAGGGCGTGCACTCTCTGGCATTTGGGCTTCCCCGATCAGGCCGCCACGACGATCGAGGCCAACCTGGAGTGGGCCCGCCAGCTGAATCACGCAAATACGACGGGCATTACCCTGTGCTACGGGGCAACCCTCGTGAACATATGGCTGCGACGGCCGGAGCAGGTCGAGCTCTTGGCAGGCGAGGCGCTGCGCCTGGCCAACGAAATATCGATGGCTTTGTGGCGCGCGTGGGGCCGTATCCATCTCGGCTGGGCCTTTTCCCAGCATGATCCCGCAGCCGGTCTCGAGGAGATGGAGGCTGGCCTGCGCGAAGCGCGCCGGATCAGGGCCGGAAGGCTTGAGCCGCTCCATCTCGGCTTGCTTGCAGACGCCTATTCGCGAACTGGGCGGCACGGCGATGCAGGAACGCGTATCGGCAAGGCCTTCGATGCCCTGGGGCGAGGCCAGCATGTAGCTTTTGCCGCCGAACTCCACCGTATGCGGGGCGTTATCGCGCTGCGCGCAGCAGCGTCGGCGGCCAGTGAGGCCGAGGCAGACTTCCGGCGCGCCATGGACATCGCCCGAAGTCAGGAAGCGCTGTTGCTTCAGCTGCGCGCCGCTCGTGATCTCGCCCGGCTGCTGGCCGATGGCGGTGAGCGCCAACAGGCTGCCGATCTGCTGATGCCCGTCTATTGTGCAATGACTGAGGGCTTCGACACGACCGACTTCTGCGAGGTCAAGGCGCTTGTTGGTGAATTGATGGCGTAGGACGAGCCGATCCATCCTGCGCGCGCTCGAAATGGCCCGCGGCGCCGGCGCAGCCCAGCGCTGGCAACACACATCAGTGCTCGGGAAAACCGCCGCTGGTCGGAAATCCGTTCTGTTTGGATTGCCGTCGTCGCCCCCTACCGTATGCGCCGGTTAACGGGGCTTTTCTTTGAGACGGATTTTGCGCGGTTCGCTGAGGGGCAGATTTTTGGCAGCACCTCAGCAGATTCCCAGGGGGATTTCACAACCAGGCAATTTTACCTTTGGAGAGTTCACATGGACTTCAGGGGAACATGCTTATTCATCGCTGTGCTGGGGCTTTTCGCTTTTCCCACGCAGTTGTCCGCGGGCGGATTTTATGTGCCCTACGAGACAACGACAGGGCTCGGCCGGGCATTTGCCGGTGATACAGCCGCTGCCGAAGATCCGAGCACGATCTTTTCGAATCCCGCCGGCATGACAGAGCTTTCAGGTGCACAGGTTTCGACCGGCCTGAGCCTGATCATCCCCAGTCTCAGTTTTGAGAACCTGGGCTCGACGGCATCGACGCCCGGCACATTGGGCACAGCGGTGCCAATCGGCGGGGGAGACGGCGGGAATCCGGGCAATCTGGAAGCGGTGCCATACCTTTACGGGGCACTTCCGCTCGCCAACAAGAAACTGTGGTTGGGGATTGGCGTCACCTCGCCTTTCGGCAATTCGCTGGACTACGATTCAGGCTGGTTTGGCCGCTATGACACGCTTTCGGTCAAGCTACGAACCATCGATGTGGCTCCGTCCGTCGCTTACAAGGTCACGAACTTCCTTTCGCTGGGTGCTGGCCTCGACGTTCAGTACGCCGACGCCTCCCTCAGCAATGCGATACCGAACACCCTGGTACCTGGGGGACCGACGGCCGCGACCGACGGCCTATCCTCCATCGATGCGAATGACCTGGCCGTGGGCTTCAATATCGGTGTTCTGGTTGAGCCCCGGCCAGGAACGAAGATCGGCGCCCAGTACCGGTCAGGTATCACGCACAATTTGTCGGGCCAGGTTAGCGTCAGTGGCCTGACGGGTCCGTTGGCCGCCGCCAACGGCACCTTCGACGCGACAAGCGAACTCAACCTGCCGCCGATCGTTTCACTCGGAATCTCACAGCAGTTGTCGCCGAATCTTACCGTTTTCGCAGGCGGTCAGTGGTTTGGCTGGAGCAGCTTTGATGAACTCCGCATCCAGTTCGCCAATGGCCAACCCGATGCTGTCCTGCCCCAGCATTATCGGGACAGCTACACGGCCTCCATCGGTGCCGAATACAAATGGAATGACGACCTGACCCTTCGCGGCGGCTTTCAGTTCGATGAAACACCGACCGTCGACGCATTCAGAAACGCTGGCCTGCCCGACGGCAACCGGTATCGCATTGGAATCGGGGCCACGTATCACATGACGGATCGCGCGACTCTCGATTTTGCCTATGCGCACATCTTCTTCGATCCGGGCGCCGTCGACCTCACCCATACCTTTTTCAACGGATCGCCGGCCCAGGGTTCTGTCACCACGGATGGCGTGGCCAACACGAGCCTCGATGTGGTGTCGCTGGGATTTCGCTATTCCTTTTGATTAGTTCACGGGTTGGTTGGCCGGCTCTCGAGGGGCTCCCATAGTCAGGCTCGCTCGGCCAGGACGTCTGCCTGGTTTGCCGGACCTGGGTTTGTCCGGCACGCACGCGGGCTCTTCCAGGATCGGGCATCGCACGGACGCCGGCAGAATTTCGGCATATCTGCCCAGCCTGCGCTCGAAGAGGCGGCCGTAAAACGCCGGCAGGTTTTCCGATTCGCCTTCATGAAAGGCCCTGAAGTCCCGATCGGTTTGCAGGCGATGATGGATCTGTCGCAGAACCCGGAGCTCCGCTCTCGTCGCCAAAGTCCGTAAGGTGTCCACGAAGCGCGCGATGGGAGACATGCCGCTCGTCAGCCTGCGCCAGAGCATGGTGGCAGAAGCGACCGTCTCATGAATTTTGATGAGGTGGCTGTAATATGTGACGGGGTCATAGTTCCTGAGGCGAATTGCCAGGTAGGGGTGATAATAGAAGGCGAATGGCATCGTCTTGAGAATTCTCCCGTCGCGATAGAGCTGGTCGTAGAGTGGCGTGCCGCCGAAAGGCGTTGGAATATTGATGGCTGGCCAGACTTGCGGGAGCCGTCTGATAAACTCGTTGGTCAATGCCACGGGCTCCGTGCCAGCGTCCGATTCTCCGCCGAAGATGAAGTTTGCCTGCACGCCCGGTACGTGACGAGCGAGCGTCTTCAAATGCGCCACGACGCGCTCGAGCTTGTCGCGGCCGTGGCTGCCTTTGGTGGCCGCCTTGTTGGAGAAGTCGACCCAGGATTCCACACCTGGCGCGACGTAGACGCAGTTCGTCCGGCGCAGCTGCTCGAGACGTCCTTCCTTCAGGATCGATAGCGAACTCTCCATGATGTAGGGATTGCGCCGTCCGGCCGGGATCTCGTTGAGCAATCCCATCATTTCGTCGAAGCGCACGGCAAAATTTGGATCGTGATAGCCGATGATGGCCCGCGGCCAGTGCTCGGACAGGTATTTGAAATCCGCCAGGAGGCGTTCCTTCGGAAACGCAGCGTAGTCGACGTTCCAGTCGACGCAGAAGCTGCAGGAGTAGGGGCAGCCGGTGCTGGCCAGGATCGGCACGATGCTGGTGGCGAGCGGCCGGCCCCGGTGAAAGGATGCAATCCTGATCTCCGGCATGCGCTCCTCGACGGAGGGCAGATCGGAGATCGTCTTACCGCTGGTGACAATCGCCGGGGGATCGAACCTTCCCTTCAAAATGTCGGTCACCAGAGGTTTGTCGCAGTCCTTGACCACGATGTCGAAAAACTGGGCGCAGTCCGCGGGGAACGAGCGCGCATGCGGCCCGCCGATCACTGTCAACACGCCCCGCCGGCGATAGACCGTGGAGATCGCATAAGCCAGGGCGGAGACCTGGGTATACGAGGCGACGAACAGAATCTGGATGTCGTCCGGCAGCAGGTCCAAAGGGTCGCGCTGGCCGTAGTAGGTCGCGTAATGAACCTTGTGACCCAGCGAGCGGCACCACACCGCGATGGCCTGGGGCATGATCGCCATGAACTGCTTGCGGAAGTAGACCCCATAAAACTGCTTGGCGACGACGCCCATCGGCCCATCGGCAAGCAAATCGATGATTCCTATCTGCATTGTGCTGCCGGTCCTTTCCGTCTCTGGGGCCATGCGCGCCGATCCATGCAGACATTCCGATTGCGAAATCCAAACCGCACTGGAGAACCTGAAGCAATACAGGTCGCTGCAAAATCGATGCGGCCGTCGATGGCTCTCCAATGGCTTTGGTTTGCACGTCGCCAGGTTCACCAATTGCCCACTGCTTCAAGGGAGGTGGTGGGATGCGATCGCTGCGTGGCGCACGGACGAAGTGTCACTGGTGCAAGAACAGGCGCCTCAGCACCGCCGCTATCCCGATGATCCTCGGCCTGGTCGGCGCGCTCAGTGGATGCGCCTCGGACCAGCGCCAGGGGCTCGTTGAAAACTGCCTGAGCGACGTTGCATGCCTGGAGTTTGCTGCCGCGACGTCGTCCCTATGGCTTCCTCTTGTCGAGCCATCCGCCGGCGACGGGTCGGCGAATACGAACTACCCGGACGTGAGCGAGAACGCGCGACAGCCCCGGTAACCCGCAACCGTTCACATTGCCAGTGCTCCTGCCGAGAGTCTGGCATTCGCGGGAAAAGGGCCGGGTTGCGCGCACCATGATGTGGCATCCGGTGGCCGCCAAGGGGGCCAGAGCAATCTGGTTGTGATGCGATCATGAGTCAGCAATCACTGTGCCTGCGTAACGGGCGCGCGAAATCGTCGGATGAACCCAGCCCCGCACGCAACGCAATGGCGAAAGGCGAGCAGCGGGCGAATGCCATCATCCTTGCGGGATTTGTCGGCGCGACGCTCTTCGCGCTCCTGGCGCTGCCTCTCTGGCTGTTGCCGCGCGCGCCTCTTTGGGGGGCGGTGCTCCTGCCCGTGGCCCTTCTGACCACCAGCCTGTGGGCCGTCGTTCACGAAGCGATGCACGGCCATCTCCTTTCCAATCATCGGGCGAACCATCGCGCAGGCCGTTTGCTCGTTATCCTGATCGGCAGCTCGTTTCGGCTTGTGCGCTTCGGCCATCTGATGCACCACCGCTTCAACCGGTATCGCCTCGACAGGCCGGACATGTGCGGATCGGAGAAAGGAAAAAAGATCGGCGAGACGGCATTTTATCTGCAGCAACTCCTGTTCGGCCATTATGTGCTCGAGGTCGCAGTGCCGCTCCTTTGTCTTCTGCCGAGACCGTTGGTCCTGCGGAACCTGGCGCGAGTCTATGAGGGGTCCGACCCGGTCGTTGAGGCCGTGCGCCAGGTCGCGAGCCAGGCGCTCCTGTCAGAAAAGAATCTCCGCGAGATTCGCCACGACGCGATCGCCTCGATGACGCTGTTGGCGGCTTCGGCCTGGTGCTACGCCAGCCATTGGCCGCTGCTGGCGGCATTCGTCGTGGGCCGCGGCATGCTGTTGTCGTTCTTCGACAATGTCTACCACTTCGCAACTCCGGCCGATCGGCCCAGTTTTGCGTGGAATCTCCGTCTGCCCGCGCTTCTGCAGCGAGCAATATTCAACATGAATCTGCATCAGCTTCATCACGATCAACCGCAGTTGCCGTGGCGGAGACTCGCCGCACGCTTCCGGGACCTCGGTCGTGGTTATGATGCCAGCTTCGCCGGCATGGCCCTGCGTCAGTTGAGCGGTCCGTGCACTCCGGAGGAATGCAATCGATCTGTCGCGTCGGCTGTGCGATGACGGCAGGATAGGTGCTGCAGGCGGCGGAGCGGGGCGTGCCTGAAGCGACGCTAGCGACCTTTACGTTGCGTATCTCGGGCGAACGATGCGCACGAGAGTGAACGCGCGCCCGGCTCGTTCGATAGCGGATCCCGCCCAGTCGACATCGCCGGCCTGAAAGGCGGGAAGGTGGTTGTTGGGGCCAGCCAGACCGTCGCGAATTACTGGTTGCCATCGCGGCTATTGGCCTTTCAAGCCGCCCATCCCGGCATCGATATCAGCGTCAGAATAGGAAATACCGAACGCGTCGCGGCCGACGCGCGAGAAGGCTTGGTCGATCTTGGCTTTATCGAGGGAGACATCGACGATGCAGCGCTCTCGGTCCGCCGCATCGATGGCGATGCCCTGGTGGTCGTGGTCGGGCCGCGTCACCCCTTCGCGAAACGTGGCAGCCTGCCTGGCGATTGGATGGCACAGACGCCATGGATCCTGCGCGAACCAGGCTCCGGCACCCGCGACATGCTAGAGCGGGCCTTGAAGAAACGCGGTCTGCG
>CAZQLF010000058.1:0-5226 GCA_964594035.1 uncultured Rhodospirillaceae bacterium
CGATCCACTTGAGCGATACCTCGAGTTCCTCCGGCGTCATGAAGGCCGCACCCAGGATGCCCATGCCGCCGGCGCGCGAGGCTTCCACGACCACGTCCCGGCAGTGGGAAAAGGCAAAAATGGGAAGGTCGATGCCGAACATCTCGGTGGCCGCGGTGCGCATCATGGCGCCATTCTCCCATCAGGAAAGTCGCGTCGTTGCTGGTTTTTCAACGAAAGTACCTGTCAGTCATTTTTATATACTCATTGGTCGGTTTATGCTAGTACGATCCGAGAGCATGGTTCGAAGGAATGCGGACGATGGACGCGAATGCCAAACGCTATTGGACCACATCAGTCAGTGACGTCGAAGCGGCTGACGTTCACATTCGTGGCTACGGCCTGGGCGAACTGATCGGCCGGCTTTCCTTTTCCGCCGCTGCCTTCCTCCTGATCCGCGGTCGGCTGCCGGCACCGGGGCAGGCACGGATGATGGATGCGATCCTCTGCTCGGTGCTCGATTACGGGCTGAAGAAGCCTGGCACCGTAGCGGCGCGCTATTGCGTCTCGGCCAACCCCTCGATGGTTGCGGGGCTGGCCACCGCCGTTCTCTCCGTCGGCGAATACACGCTTGCGCCCGACGATGCCGGCCGCTTCATCGCCGAGAGCTTTGCCGACGCCAGCCGCACAGGAACGGCAGACGATGCTGCCGCGGCAGCGGAGATCGACCGTTTGCGTGCGGCCGGCCGGCGCGTTCCGGGCTTCGGCCATCCGAATTTCCGCTTTACCGATCCCCGCGCCCAGAAACTGAAGCAGATCGCCCAGGAAGAGGGCGTGTGGGGCCCGCTCTGTGACTGGTACGAGGCGTTGCACCATGCCTTTACCAGCAAGACCGGCAAGCCTGAGATTGTCATCAATGAAGTCGGCATGATGGCGGCAATCCTGGCCCAGATGGGCTTCACGCCGGGGGAGATGACCGCCATTGCGCTGCTCTCCAGCATGCCCGGCGTGATCGCCCACATCTCCGAGGAGATGCAGGGCAAGGTGCGCATCCGCACCGTGCCTGACGAGGCGGTGGATTATGAGCGCAGCCGCCGCGATCTCGCCGCGGATCTCAAAGCCGCAGGCTGGCCGGGCTGATCGGAAAGCCTGCGCCCATGCATATCGCCGTTCCACTCAAGCAGGTCTTCGATCCGAACACGCCGCCGGTGCAATTGCGTATCGGCGCCGATGGATGTTCGCTGGAGCTTCCCTCCGGCGCCAGCCCCATCATGAATGGCTACGACGCCAATGCTGTCGAGGCGGCGATCGCGCTGAAGGAAAGGCATGGCGGAGCGGTGACGGCGCTCAGCATCGGCGATGACAGCTGCAAGAATGTCCTGCGCCGGGCAATTGCCATGGGGGCGGATCGCGCCGTGCATGTTGCGGGGCCGGTCGGCCTTGCTGCTGACAGCATGCTGGTCGCAGCATTCCTTGCGGCCGCGATCCGGAAACTTCCCGCGGCCGATCTCATACTTTGCGGCCGCCAGGCGTCGGACACCGATGCGGGTCAGGTCCCGATGCGCCTTGCCGCAGCCCTGGGCTATCCCGCGATCTCACCCGTACGGGCCATCGCGCTTCAGGGTGGCGAGATCATCGTGGAGCGCCTCGCCGAGGGCGCGACCCAGCGGCTTGCGGCAACCTTGCCCGCGGTCATCTGTGTTTCGAACGAGATCAACAAGCCCCGATCCGTGCCGCTCAAGGGCGTGATGCTGGCCAGGAAGGCGGAGATCGCGAGCTGGACTTCTGGCGAGCTCGGTCTGGCTGACCAGCATGCGGGCCTCGTGCTGCGCCGCCTGTCCTTCCCACCGGTATCCGAGACGCGCGCCGAGCTGATTGCCGGCGCTACTGGTGCTGCTGCCGGTGCCGCGTTGGCCGACCGGTTGTGCCAGGAACGCATCATCTGATGGCGGGCATTCTCGTCTTTGGGGCGGTTGCGGACGGCGCCTTGGTGGCCGCCTCGCTTGGAGCCGCAGGCCTCGCGCAGGCGCTGGGCCCGCGGCCCGCCATGGGTGCCTTGATCGGCGCAGGCTGCAAAGATGCCGCGACGTCCTTTGCCGGTGCGGGCTTCGAGCAGTTATTCGTGGTCGACGACCAGCGGCTTGCACCCTATCAGGCGGAGCTTTTCGTCGCGGCGGCCGAAGTAATCATCAAACGCGCCGCACCCGACATCGTCCTCTTCACCGAGACCGGCGATACGGCCGAATGGGTTGCGCTGCTGGCGGGCAGGCTCGGCGCAGCACTGGCTGGCGGCTGTACCAGGCTCGAGCTCGACGGCAAGACGCTGATCGCCACCCGTCCGGTTTGTGGTGGTGCCGTTATCGCGGAATACGCGTTCGATAGTGCGCTTTGTCTTGCAACGCTCGCGCCCGGGATTACCGCACCGGCGCAGGCGGCCGGCCCCTGTCCAATCACCTCGATTGCGCTGCCGGATGTGGCGCCCCGGATTCGCCTGCTGGAGGAAATACCCGAATCCGCTGGCGACGGACCGGCGCTGAAGAAGGCAAAGGTGGTTGTCTCCGGCGGGCTCGGCCTTAGCAGCAAGGAGAACTGGCGGCTGGTGGAGGAGGCAGCATTATCCCTGGGTGCCGCCGTCGGTGCGACGCGCGTGGTGGTCGAGCTGGGCTGGGTTCCTTCCGCCCAGCAGGTCGGATTCAGCGGCCAGAAGATCGGCCCCGATCTCTACATTGCCGTGGGCATTTCCGGCGCCGTGCATCATCTCGCGGGGCTCGCGCGCGCCAAGACCATCGTTGCCATCAACAAGGATCCGCAGGCCGGCATCTTTCGCGCCGCCCGCTTCGGCGTGGTCGGCGATGCGCGCGAGGTATTGCCAGCATTCGTTGCGCGCGTCAAAGAACTGCGCGCGAGGCAGGCCTAGATGGCAGGCCAACTCGTTGTCGTCGGTACTGGTGTCGCCGGCTGCTCGGCGGCGCTGGAGGGGGCAAAGCGCGGCCTCAAGGTCACGCTGATCGACGAGCACCCGCAAAGCCTGCAGGCCATCAGTCTCGATGCGCCCTACTTCTATGGCGCGCGCCTGCCGGCGATCCTGGAGGACGCCGCCGCCATCAGCGAACGGGTCCTCGGCGCCAATGAATTGCTGCTCGAATGCCTCGAGGCCGAGATCGACATCCTGACCGGCACCTGCAGCTGGGGCAGTTTTGCCCCCGGCGCGAATAGCACCCATTTGAAGAGCGCACAGCTCGGGCTTGCCGATGGCGAGCGCTCCTGGATCCTCGACTACGAGAACCTGATCCTGGCCCCGGGCTCGCGCGATCTCGTCCTCTCCTTTCCCGGCTGGCAGCTAGCGGGTGTGCTCGGCGCCAACGGTGCCGCGGCCCTGATGACCCGATATCAGGTATTGCCCGGCAGCCGCATGCTGATCCTGGGCTCCGGCAATCTGGCACTGCGCACGGCGAAGCTGGCGATCGAGAAGGGAATCGCGGTTGCGGGCATCGTCGAAGCAGCGCCGCATGTTCGAGGCGACGCAGCACTCGCAGCCGAACTTGCGGCTGCCGGTGTTGCTATGCTGACCGGCCAGACCATCGAGCGCGCTCTTGGAGAGCGGGAGGTGCAGGCCGCGCGCCTCGTGGCGGTGGATAGCGGCTTCGCGCCGATCCCCGCAAGCGCCCATGAGATCGCCTGCGACACGATCTGCATGGCCTTCGGCGCAGTGCCCAATGTCGAGCTCGCCTCGCTGACCGGCTGCCGCATCGCCTTCGACGCCAGGCGCGGCGGCTGGGCGCCGGTCCTGGATGAGAATTTCCGCAGCAGCCAGTCAGCCGTCTTCGTTGTGGGCGATGCCGCGGGCATCAACGACGTCATGCATCTCGATCCGGCGATCGCGGCGGAGCAGGGGCGCCGTGCGGCGCGTGCCATTGCCGCCGATGCCGGCCTCTGTGATCTGCCGCGTGGAACTCTCACCGTGACAGGCGATGACGCCATGCTGCCGGCGGCGCGCGACTGGCTGCGCTCGCTGGTGGCGGCCGGCGGCATGGACGTGATGGTCTGCCAGTGCGAGGAGGTGAGCCGACAGCAACTGCTCGACATCAGCCCGCCGACCTATCTCGGCGCCGGCAATATGCGCGGCAATGGCGGCATTGCGGCCCTGTCGCCAGCGAACCGCGGCAGCCAGGACCTGTTGAAACGCATGACCCGCGCCGGCATGGGCCACTGCCAGGGCAAGCGCTGCCGCGACCAGGTGCTGATGCTGCTGGCAGACGCCACCGGCCGCGATCTCGCCGAGCTTGTGCCGGGCACCTATCGCGCGCCGGTGCGGCCGATCCCGCTCAGCGTGCTGTGGGCCGGCGAGGAAACAGAAGAGATGCGCCGCACCTGGCCGATCTGGCTGCATCCGGTGGAGGAGGGTGCACCCGGCTATGCCAGCGCGCGATCGATGGCCCAACCTATCGAAACGGCCAGGTCCAGGGATGGGGATGATGGAGAAGGCTGACGCCGTCATCATCGGTGCCGGCATCATCGGCCTTTCCGCCGGCTATTGGCTGACGAAGAAGGGCGCCAGGGTCATCGTTCTGGAAAAGGGCCGCGTCGGCTGGGAAGCCTCGGGCCGTGCCACCGGCTTTCTCAGCCTGCGCGGCGAACAGCCGCTGGAGGCACCGCTGGCAGCATCCGCCAACAAGCTGTGGATGACCCTGGACGAGGAGCTTGGTTATCCGACCGAATGGATGCCGGGCGGCCGTCTCTGGGTTGCGCTCGAGGAGAAGGACTGGCGCGAGTTGAAGGATCTCGTTCAGCCGTGGAATGCCGCTGGCATTCCCGTGACGCTGATCGACGGTGCCGCGGCACGTGCGATTGCGCCCTGCCTGTCGGACCAGACGATCGGCGGGCTGCACACGGATCGTGGCGGCCATGCCAATCCGCAGCGGGCAACCCAGGCCTTTGCCTGGGCGCTGCGTGATCGCGGCGGCGACATCCGCGAGAACACGCCGGCGATGGGCATCACCGTTTCTGGCGGCAAGGTCAAAGCCGTCGAAACACTGGCTGCAGGAGATAACGCATCAAGCCTCCTACCCGTAACCTTCAATTTCGACTCGGCCCCTGGCTTGAAGCCATAGCTCCACCAAAACAGCTTGTCGCGATAGTGGTGTTCAGGTCCCATTCCCTGCCAAGTTCCGTCCGGTGGAAGGATGACGGCTAGAGCTTCACTTCCGTACCAATCCTCAGAGCGCGGGAAAGGCTTTCCGAGGATCT
>CAZQLF010000058.1:5236-9854 GCA_964594035.1 uncultured Rhodospirillaceae bacterium
TCGAAACACTGGCTGGCGCGATCGCCACGCCCATCGTCATCAACACGGCAGGGCCGCAGACCGCGCTGATCGCCGCGATGGCCGGCATCATGGTGCCGATGGCGCCGGTGCGGCTCGAAGCCATGGTGACGGTGCCGCTGCCGCGGCTGTTCGATGTCGCCATGGTCGGGCATGGGCTGTCGCTGCGCCAGACCCGCCGCGGCAATATTCATTTCAACGGCGGGCCCCATGAATGGATCGATGTCGACCTGACATCCGAACCGGCCAAGCCCAACACGCCGATCGTGCGCAGCATTGCCCGCCGCCTGGCGGAGCTGTTCCCCAGCCTGGCGCAGACAGCAGTGCTGCGCAGCTGGGCCGGCGTGGTCGAGGTGACGCCGGACCAGTCGTGCATCATCGAAAGGCTGGATGCTCCCGACGGCATGATCATCGCCAGTGCCTCCGGCCATGGGTTCGGCCTTGCCCCCAGTCTCGGCCAGGTGATCGCCGGATTGGCGCTCGAAAAGCGAAGCCCGATCCCGATCGAAGGCCTCGGCCTGTCGCGGTTTGCAACGCTCGATCCCAACTGGCGCGAAAAACGGCGCTGGACCGCCGGCGCCTACAACACGTGAGGGCAGTTCAGGCCGAAGTCGAATTTATTGACTGACCGGTCGAATCCACCCCATAAAGCCAACAATTGCTGAACCGGAGTCGCGATTTGAAACTCTCGCCCCGCGCCGAACTGAAGGCCCGCAAGCAGGCCTATGTACAGGACGAGATCCTGGCGGCCGCCGCGCGGCTCTTTGCCGAGCGTGGTTATCGGGCGGTCACCATCGACGACATCGGCTCGAGCCTCGAATACACGAAGTCCGTCGTCTACTACTACTTCACCAGTAAGAACGAGATCCTCTGGCAGATCTTCCAGCGGATCTACGACAGCTATTTCGAGGGCATCAGCGAGATCCGCGCCCGCAACCTGCCGCCGGCAGAGGCGTTGGCCGCAATCATCCGCAAGCATGCGCTGAACGTGATGGAGCGGCGCGACTGGACAGCGATCTATTTCCGCGAGGAAAGCGAGCTGACGGAGCAGCAGCGCAAGGAGATCGCCAAGAAGAAGCGCCGCTACGATGCCATGATCGAGGAGGTCTACGAAGCCGGCATGACCGGTGGTGTCTTTCGCCAGATGCCGGTGCATATCGCGGTCAGCGGCCTGCTCGGCATGTGTAACTGGCTTTACGTCTGGTACAAGGAACAGGGCGCCCTGCCGGCGGAGCAGATCGCAGACTATTGCAGCGATCTTCTCGCCAACGGCTATCTCGGCAAGAGTTAGCGATTACTTTTCCCGCCAGGCGAAAAGCTCTGGCCGCAGGCCCTTCTTCCAATCCCCCAGGATGACTTTCGCCGCGTTGTGGCCCGGAACCCCGGTCACGCCGCCGCCCGGATGGGTTGACGCCCCGCATTGGTAAAGATTGGCGATGGGCGAGCGGTAGTCGGCGCCCCGCGCCACGGGCCGGCGGAAAAAAATCTGGTCGATGCTGAGCTCGCCATGATGGACATGGCCGCCCGGCAGATCGAACAGGCGCTCGAGATCCTGCGGCACCAGGATTTGCCGGTGGATCACGCTGTTGCCGAAGCCGGGCGCGTAGCGGGTGATCTGGCGCATGACGATGCCGTAAAGCTCCTCGCGCGCCGCATCGTCCCAATCGCGATCCTTCAGCCGATAGGGCACATGGCCGCCGAACACGCTGACGACATGCTTGCCGGCGGGTGCCACTGTGGGATCGAAGGCGCTGGGCGTCAGGATCCAGAGATAGGGCTTCGCCGCCATGCGGCCATGGCGCGCTGATTCGAAGGCTTCCTCGAGCTCCTCGAGATTTTCGGCGATGGTGATCGAGCCGGGGTTTTCTGCTGCCAGCTTGCGCGCATCATAGGCGGTCCAGCGCGGCAGCTGGCTGGTCGCCAGATTGATCTTGAAGCAGGAGGATTCCGTGCGAATGCGCCGGATGGCGGCGACATAGCCCGCTGGAAGATGCGTTTCTTCGATAAGCCGCAGGAAGGTCGTCTGGGCGTTGGCATTGGCGATGACGATCGTCGCCATCACCTGCTCGCCGTTTTTCAATCGCACGCCGCGGGCTGCACCCCCTTCGACGATGACCTTCGCCACCTCGGCATCGGTGCGGATGACGACACCAGCCTCTTCCGCCGCGCGCTGCATCGCTTTCGTCACCGCGCCCATGCCGCCCTTCACCAGGCCACCGGGGCCGGCAGGGGTCGAGGGATCGCGCAGCATCGGCCGCGCCAGCACATAGGCGGAGCCGGGTGTCTTCGGGCTGATATTGCCGCCGCTGCCCGAGGCGTAACTGCCGAGCGCCGTCAGCATGGTTTCGCTGCTGAACCACCGGCGCAGGAAATCGTGGGCGCTGAGAGTCAGCAAATCCCAGATGTCATAGAAACGCCCGCCGATCGTGCGGAATCGCCAGGCAAGGCCGAGGGCGCGCCTGATGTCGCTCAGCTTCCCCGTCGTCGGATCGACCGGCACCTCGTAGATAAGGCGCCGGAGGTAAGGCATCAGCCCTTCCATATGCGCGATGAAGCGTGGATAGGCTTCGGCATCGTTGGCTGAGAATTTGCGGATTTCATCGGCCACCCGCGCCGTTTCCGGCCAGAAGACCAGGCTTCGGCCGTCGGCAAAGGGCTGGAAACCGGGTGGCGTAGGCAGTACCTCGACGCCATGGCGGCGCAGATCGAGGTCGATCATGACCTTGGGCTGCAGCAGCGACATGACGAAGGCGGCAACGGAGACGTGGTAACCCGGCCAGACCTCCTCGGTCACCACCGGCCCCCCGACCACGGGCCGGCGCTCCAGATTGGCAACATTCAGCCCCGCCTTGGCCAGATATGTGGCGCAGACCAGGCCGTTATGGCCGGCGCCGATGATGACTGCGTCGAAATCCGGCATTCCTGACCCCGCTGGCGCTGCCCCAGACCTTGTCCCGGCGGCATTTCCCGCCTTGACTTTTACCAGCAAGACGGAAAAAAATACTCATCAGTCAGTATCACGCAGTTAGTATCACCCTGGGCCGCGGCGCGCAAGGCCGCGGACGGTGGATCAGCGGGCGATCAATCGGGAGGAAACGGCCATGGGCGTGCGCATCAACTTTATCAATCCCTTCGGAACACCGGTCTACAACGGGCTCATCGAAGAGACGCTGCGTCCCTATGCGCGTCCGGATACCGAGCTCGTCATCACCAACACGAAAGGCTGCCCGGAGAACATCGACTACTACTACAACAAGCACATCGTCGAGATGGTGGTGTTCGAGGATGTGATGCGCGCCGAGCAACAAGGCTTCGACGCGGTGATCGTCGGTTGCTGCTACGATCCCGGCGTGCGGGTTGCGCGCGAGCTGGTCGACATTCCGGTGATCGGTCCGCTGGAAGCCACCATCCTGATGTCGCCCTATTATGGGCATGACTACGTGGTCGTCACCGACCATCACAAGGCGGTGCCCTATCTGCGCGACATGGTGCGGGTCTATGGCGGCGAGAACTGCCGCGACGTGAGCTGCATCGACTGGTGGGTCACCGACATGATCCAGGATACCGAAGGTGTGGCAAAAGACGCGCTCGTCAAATGCCGCAAGGCCATGGAGCAGGCGCGCGCGGAGGTCGTGGTCCTCGGCTGCACCATCATCGCCGCCAGCATGGAGAAGTGGTTCCTCGACACCAAGGCGCCGCGCGATCTTCCTATCCTCAACACCAACACCTTCTCGCTGAAGATGGCGGAAGCGCTGGGCGATCTGAAGAAGCAGGGCCTCTACAACATCAATCGCGGGGGCTATTACCAGAAGCCCCATCAGCGCAACAGCCGCGAATTCGCCGATGTGCGCGCCCGTTTCGGCCAGCCCTCGGCACTGGTGAGCCGCTAGTCCTCTCGGGAGTGCTGCATGTCGATCCTCTCGGGCAAGAACGCTGTCGTCACCGGCGGCGAAACCGGCATTGGGCTCGCCATCGCCGAAGCTCTCTCCGCCGCCGGAGCCAAGGTGTTGATTGGTGGAATCCTCGACGAGCCGGGACGCAAGGCTGCCGCCGGCATCAAGGCGAAAGGCGGTCACGCCGATTTCATCGTCCTCGATGTGCGCGAGAAGTCGAAGGTGGAAGGGTTGGTGCAGGAAGCTGTCGACCGCTTCGGCCGCCTCGACATCATGGTGAATAATGCCGGCGTCTTCGATGGATTCGCCAACTGCATCGATACCGCCGAATCCCTGTGGGACAAGGTGATCGATATCAACCTGAAGGGCACGTTCCTTGGCTGCCAGGCGGCGCTCAAGCGCATGGCGCCGCAGGGCTATGGCCGCAACATCAACACGGCCTCGGTCGGCGGCTTGCGGGGGGCGGCGGACGGCACCCCCTTCAGCGCTTCCAAATTCGCCAACGTTGGAACGGTTCTCCCCGATCTACAAGCAGGACATTAGCCATGCGAGTGACGCTCTTGGTTAGGACTCTGCTCGTTCTGTGCCTCCTCGGACAGGCCGCTTGCCAAGGAGTCTCCCAGTCAAGCGGGTCTTCGGCGGGGGGTGGCGGCGCATCCCCGCCCCTACCCAGCCCAGAGAATCCCGCCGTGGTGGTTTTCCGCGAC
>CAZQLF010000059.1:0-9832 GCA_964594035.1 uncultured Rhodospirillaceae bacterium
TACGCTGGCAATTGCGCCTGCTCTCCGGCGGGCTGCCGGGTGTCCGCTGGGTCGAACCGGAAAGCTTCCATCTGACGCTGCGCTTCATCGGCGAGGTGGATGGCGGCCAGTTTCACGATATCGACGCCGGTCTCGCCGGCATCCGCGCGCCGCAGTTCAACGTCAGCCTGGCCGGCATCGGCCATTTCGGCAGCGGCTCCAAGCTGCGCAGCCTCTGGGTGGGGGTCGACAAGCAGCCGGCTCTCTATCACCTCCATGACAAGATCGAGTCGGCCGTCGTGCGCGCTGGCCTGCCGCCGGATGGGCAGAAATACCAGCCCCATGTCACGCTTGCCCGCAGCAAGGGCGAGGCCACGCCGAAGCTGGGCGAGTATCTGGTGAACAACAATCTTTTCCGCTCGCCGCCCTTCGAGGTGACGCATTTCACCCTGTTCTCCAGCTATCTGAGCCACAACGGGGCGATCTACACGCCGGAGCGCAGCTACGAATTGGCGAGCCGCCTCTACTCGAAGGTTTCCTGACGGCCGGTTGATTTCGCGGCCGCTTTCGCCGACAAGTCGTCATCCATGAACCGGCTCGAGCGATTGAAGCGCGAGGCGCGCGCCTGCCGTATCTGCGAGGCGTTCCTGCCGCTGGGGCCGCGGCCGGTGTTCCGCGCCTCAACCACGGCGCGGATCCTCATCGTGGGCCAGGCACCAGGCCGGCTGGTTCATGAGACCGGCATTCCCTGGAACGATCCGAGCGGCAACCGGCTGCGCGACTGGCTCGGGCTCGACCGCGAGACCTTCTATGACGAGCGGCGCATCGCCATCGTGCCCATGGGCTTCTGCTATCCGGGGGTCGATAAACATGGCGGCGACAACCCGCCGCGCCCGGAATGCGCGCCCCGCTGGCAGCGGGAGTTCCTGGCCCTGATGCCGCGCATCCAGTTGACCCTGCTGATCGGCACCTATGCCCACGCCTTCCATCTCGGATCGGCAAGAAAGAAAACCATGAGTGAAACGGTGGCCGCCTGGCGCGACCACCCGGCGCATCTGGTCGCGCTCCCCCACCCCAGCTGGCGTAACACCGCCTGGCTCAGGCGCAATCCCTGGTTCGAGAACGAGCTTCTGCCGGTGCTGCGCCGGCGCCTGGCCGGCCTCATCAAGAATTGACCAAACAAAATCCTCTTTCGAGCGTTATCATCACAGTCTCGATATGATCGAGGGAGATCCCATGCGACACCTTTTCCTTGTTGCGACAAGCGTCGTGCTGCTCGGCCTGTCCTTTCCGGCAGTGCGCGCCGACGATTATCAGCCCTGGCAAAACCCGAACAATCCGAATCAGCCGGGCGACATGCCGCAGCTCGTCAAGCAGCTGAGGCAATTGATTTACAAGGCCGAAAAGGCCAAGGCGGCTGACCCAAACTTCCTCAAGGACCTGAAGAGCCTTGCCGACAGCTACGACAATCAATGGCCGGTCCGGGTCTTCTTCGACGACTTCCGCGACGGCGACTACCTCAGCAATCCGCCCTGGAGGGTTTCCGCCGGGAATTGGCGCATCACTGATCAGCCGATCCATGGGCTGCAGACCGGGGTGCAGGTGCAGCAGCAGTCAACGAATACCTATGGCAACAACCAGGACATCGCCGGAATTCTGAACTCGTTTCTGCAGCCGCAAGGGCAGACCCAAACCCAGCAGGAGAACCCGTACGCCGGCATTTCGACCAGCGTTTCGATCCCCAGCGCGTTCAACCTGCATTTTGAGTTCATGACGGCGCAGGATAGCGAGCGCCTGGATCTCGGCTTCTATCGGGGAAACAACAATGGCGGCTATTTCCTGACATACACGCCCACGGCGCAAGACGGTCTGACGATCTCGCGCGTCGTGCCGGGCCAGGCCAATCAGGAGATCGCCAATTCGGCGGGGCCGCTCAATCTGGGCGGCGACCGCGCGCTTCATGCCATCGACTGGAAGCGCGGCCGCGATGGCCGGATGACCGTTGCCGTGGATGGCCGGATCGTGATCGATGCGACCGATACCAGCTTCCACAGGGGGTTCGACGGCTTCGCCATTGGCAATAGCGGCGGCCGGTACATCATCCATTCCGTCACGATTTCCGGCGCGCCGCCATCGTGAGCCGTTGGCATTGACGTAAGACGCTGACCCTGACCTGGCTGATCGATCTGACGGAGCCGCGATTCAGAACTGCGGCGAATGCGGAGATCATCGACCATGTCCGTAAGGCCAACCCCTTCGCCCATTCCGACCTCGGCCAGCGGTTGATCGACCTGCAAAAGCAATTGGGCGTCGGCTCGGTCTACTGCCCGAGTTTTTCCAACTGCGCCTATGTGGTTCTCCACGACCAGGCCAACACCGTCTTCGCCTTTGCCGGCGGCATGCGCGAGCTCTCCTTCCTGTTGCCGCCCGCCCTTCGCGACAATCTTCTGGCCGCGGGCTCGGCCGCCGCATCGCGTATCGGCCCATCCTGGATCGATGTCGCGGCATTTGTTGCGGACGCTATGCCGCGGCTGGAAAGTTGCTGCGCCGCCGCCTTCGCGCACGCGCGCACACGCCCAGGCGGACATGGCGGAACAACGGCGCCCCGAAACTGAAATCACCCGTTAACGCGGTACTGCTGGAATGTCGGATGTTCGCTCGGTAGATTACCGCCCGCTGTACGAAGCAGTTCGGGACAGGTCGGGGGACCAGAGCAATGTCGTTAGCGGAAGCCAACCGGACGCGCCGCAAGGTCGTTGCCGCCGGCATCGCGGGCAATGTGATGGAGTGGTACGACTTCGCGGCGTACGGCTATTTCGCGCGCACCATCGGCAATCTCTATTTTCCCGTCGGCGACGAGAACGCCAGAGTGCTGGCGGCCTTCGGAGCCTTCGCCGCCGGATTCCTGATGCGCCCGATCGGCGCCATCCTGTTCGGCTACATCGGCGATCGCGTCGGCCGCGGACCATCGCTGCTCTGGTCGGTAGTCCTGATGGCCGCGCCCACCTTCTGCATCGGCCTGTTGCCCACCTATAACCAGATCGGAATCGTGGCACCGATCCTGATGATCGCCTTCCGGCTGATGCAGGGGCTTGCCGTTGGCGGTGAATATACCGGGTCCGCCGTGTTCCTCGCCGAGACCGCACATCCTAGCCACCGCGGGGTCGCCGCCGCCTGGGCGCCCTTCGGCGCCATCAGCGGCATCCTGCTGGGTTCGCTTGCCGGCGCCATTATCCTGAACACCATGCCGCTGGAAGAGGTCGTCGCCGGCGGTTGGCGCATTCCCTTCCTGCTCGGCGTCGTGGTCGGCGGTGTCGGGTTCATCCTGCGCCGGCGCATGCCCCACGATCAGCCGGCGGCATCGAAGGGTTTCCCCCTGTTTGATGCGCTACGCGATCATCCCAAGCAGTTGCTGCAGGTCGTCGGATTGAGTCTGATCAATGCCGCGGTCTTCTACATCCTCTTCGTCTACATCATCACCTGGCTGAAACGCGCTTCCGGCATGGGTGCCGCGACCGCCACGATCATCAACTCCATCAACATGGCGATCATGGTTGCGCTGATCATGGGCATCGCCTGGATCAGCGATCGCATCGGGCGTAAACCGATCCTGGTCACCAGCGCGATCGGCCTCGTCATCTTCGCCTGGCCCCTCATGGCGATGATGAAGACCGGCGACACGTCGCTCGTCTTTCTGGGTCAGCTCGGGATGGCTATCCTGGTCGGCGCCTATGGCGCGGTGATTCCGATCACCATGTGCGAGATCTTCCCCCGCAACGTGCGCTGCTCGGCCGTGTCGACGGCTTACAACATTTGCGTCGGCATTGCTGGCGGAACGGCACCCGCCATCTCCGACTGGCTGATCGACAAGACCGGTTACATGCTGGTGCCGGCGCTCTACATCATGCTGGCCTCGGCTCTCTCGGCCGTGGCCGCCTTTTCGATCCATCCGGATTCGCACAAGGCGATCGCCGATTCGGTCATACCTCATTTGGCGCACGAACCAGCCGAATAGGTTTTTCTCGGCCGTCCGTCGTGGCATGCTGACCCGCCGCCCGCGATGACGGGTTGAGGAGGCGCGCCATGAGCAAGAGCCTGGATGGGCTGCTCGATACATTGGCCGAATATCCGGATCTCGCCGACACGGCCTGTCTTTCGCTGCCGCGCGAGGCTTATCTCTCACCCGAGCTCCACGCCCTCGAGGTGAAGGAGATCTTCGAGAAGTCCTGGCTCTGCGTCGGCCGCGCGGAATATGTGCCGAACCCCGGCGACTACTACACCATCGATGTGATGGGCGAGCCGGTCATCGTCGTGCGCGGCAAGGATGGCGAAATCCGCGCGCTCAATGCTGTCTGCCGCCACCGTGCCATGCCGGTGGTCCAGGACAAGGGCAACGTCGGGCGGTTTACCTGCCCCTATCACGCCTGGACCTATGCCCTCGACGGGCGCCTCATCGGCGCGCCGCATATGGAGCAGAGCCAAGTTTTTAACCGGGAAACCTGCCGCCTGCCGCAATACCGGCTCGACAGCTGGCTCGGATTCCTTTTCGTCAATCTCGATGACGATGCAGCGCCGCTGGCGCCGGTCATGGCGTCGATGGATCGGGCGGTTGCGAATTACCGCATCGGGGAGCAGACGGAAATCTTCCACTACGAGACCGAGTGGGCCGGCAACTGGAAGCTCTCGGCGGAGAACTCCATGGAGTACTACCACCACATCGCGCTCCACGCCTCCACGGTGGGCGTGCAGATGCCGGCACGCGGCACCTATATCCCGCCGAGCCCGGCGACCGACAAGACCTTCACTCATGAGCGATGCAAGATGGGTGATGAGTTCATCGGCGGCGCCTCGCATCCCATGAACCCCAAGGGCGACCTGCGCGGTCTGACGCAGGAAGAACTCACCACCGGCTACATGGTCTATGTCTTTCCGGCATTCACCATGGCGATGCGGGCGGGCACCAACAACTGGCTTTCCTTCCGCCCGAACGGACCGGAACGCACAAAGATCCTCGGCGGCTACCTGATGTGGAAGGATGTGGTGGCGGCTGAGCCAGGCTTGGGCGAAGCGCGGCGCGATCTCATTGCCAAGGTCAACGAGGAGGATTCGCTGGCGACCACCGAACTCGCCAAGGCCATGCATTCGCGCAAGGCCGGGCGCGGGCCTCTTTCCCATTTCGAGGGGACGGTGGCGCAGTTCTACAAGTATCTTGCCCGTTCTCTGGCGGCTGATCGCCTGGCAAAAAAAGAACCGCGCAAGCTGCGCGCCTAATCCTCTTCGGCTGCCGCCTCGATGCGGTGCATGTCAGCGTCGCTGAAGCCGAAATGATGGCCGATCTCATGCACCAGCACATGGCGCACGATCTCGAACAGCGAATTGCCGGTCTCCGACCAATAGTCCAGCAGCGGCCGGCGATAGAGGAAAATCATGTCGTTGGAGCGGCGGACAATCTGCGTCGACTGGTTCGGCATGGAAATGCCGCGATAGAGGCCCAGCAGGTCGAAGGGCGATTCCAGCCCCATGTCGCGCTCGGTCTCGGCGTCGGGAAAATCCTCAACCCGGAAGACGACATTGGCGACGTGTTTGCGCAGCTCCTCGGGGATCGTGGCGAAGGCCTCATTGGCCAGCCGCTCGATATCCTCGAGCGTCGGGGGCAGATGTCTGGGATCGTGGCGCGCCATGACGCATTGGACCATAGTGAGGCAAACGCTGTTTGCAAGGGAGAGGCGCCATGATTGCGAAACTGATGGCGGGTGAGCGCGAAGCGGCGCTGAAGGAACTTGGCGGCTGGACGATGGTCGCGGGCCGCGACGCGATTCAGCGCTCCTTCAAGTTCAAGAATTTCAGCGAGGCCTGGGGATTCATGAGCCGGGTGGCGCTGCTGGCCGAAAGCCAGGACCACCATCCGGAATGGTTCAACGTCTACAACAAGGTCGATATCACGCTCTCGACCCATGATGCCGGCGGGCTGTCGGCCCGCGACGTGAAGCTGGCGAAGGCGATCGACGCGCTCGTTGGCAGTTAAACCACCCTCACCTTGGAGTGAGGGTGCCCTATCTGGGCGCCAGCCGCAGTGCCCCGTCGAGGCGGATGACCTCGCCGTTCATCATCGTGTTCTCGATGAGATGCAGTGCAAGCCTTGAGAACTCATGGGCATGGCCGAGCCGCGACGGGAACGGCACGGACTCGCCCAGGCTCTTCTGAACGTCCGGCGGCAGGTTCAGCATCATCGGGGTTGCGATCAGGCCGGGGGCAATCGTCAGCACGCGAATACCGCTCCTCGCCAGATCACGCGCCGCCGGCAAGGTGAGCCCGACGATGCCGGCCTTGGAGGCGGCATAGGCCGCCTGGCCGATCTGGCCCTCATAGGCTGCAACCGAACTCGTGGAAATGATCACGCCGCGCTCGCCGTCGGCCAGCGGCTCGAGCTTCGCCATCTCGAATGCGGCAAGGCGCATCATGTTGAAGGTACCGATCAGGTTCACCTCGATGACCTTGGAGAATTTCTCCAGCGCCAGCGGCCCATCCTTGCCCAGCACGCGGCCGGGAATGAGGATGCCGGCGACGTTGATGAGGATGCGCGCCGGGCCGATGGCCTTGGTCGCCGATGCTACGGCCGCTTCGGCACTGGCGGCTTTGGACACATCGCACTCGATGGCGACCCCGCCGATCTCCTTCGCCACGCTTTGCGCGCCCGCCATGTTGAGGTCGAGCACCGCGACCTTGGCGCCGGCCTTCGCCAAATGGCGCGCCACATCCGCGCCGATGCCGGAGCCCGCCCCGGTGACGATGGCCGATTGACCCTTCACATCCATGATCTGTTCCCCTGACCCTGAAAGAGGGCCGGACTCTTAGCAGCTAGCGCACCTCTTGCGAAGAAGGGGGCTCTTGCCCACATTTCCTGCCATGGCCGGCCAGCAATTGACCGTCTTCCAGCGCGACAAGATGCGCCGCGACCAGCAGCGGGTCGAAGATGGCTTCTGGCGCAAGGTCCGCCGCCATGCCGGCAAGCTTCCCTTCATCGACCAGCTTCTCGCTGCCTATTTCTGCGCCATCGATCCCAAAACGCCGCTGCAGGCGAAGGCAATTCTGTTCGGCGCCATCGCCTATTTCGTCCTACCCTTCGACGTGATCCCTGACTTCATCGCCGGGCTCGGCTATACCGACGATGCGGCGGTGCTGGCTGCCGCGGTGCGCAGCATCTTTCCCCATATCAAGGACGATCATCGCGGCCGCGCCAGGGAAGCAATGAAGAGGCTCGGCGGGGACTAGGAAGTGTCCTCGAGGCGGAGATTCGGCCATGTCCGCCGAGCGCCAGAAGCGCTGGCTATCGATGCCCTCCCCACCTACTTCATCGGAGAGCGGGACTTTCCCTCTGGATGGAGGAACGAAAATGGTCGCGTCAGATTTCGAGCAGTTTCTGGAGCAATACCATCAAGCGCTGGATGAATTCTTCAGGGGCAACCCAGAGCCTGCGAAGGTGCTGTATTCGCATCTGGATGACGCGAGCCTCGCCAATCCGTTTGGGCCCGTCGCGATCGGCTGGAAGAAGATCGCTGAAACCATGGAACGTGCCGCATCAATCTACGCCGACGGCAAGGCCACTGGCTTTGAGGGATTAGCGAAGTACGTCACACCCAATCTGGCCTATATCGTCGAGGTAGAACGGTTCAAAGCCAGAGTTGGGGGCAAGGAGGAGTTCGCCTCGGGAGCCTTGCGAGTGACAAGCATTCTCCGGCGAGAGGACGGGGCGTGGAGAATCGTGCATCGGCACGCAGATCCCATCACCTCTCCTCGACCGGCGGAATCAGTATTCAGAACCAAGCTCAAGAAGCCGCGCCACCGAAGCGATGAATAACTGGGCAGGAGTTAGCCCACTACTGGCGCCTGCACAGGCCGAGCCGCCGCTTGGGCCGCTTCCCGGCGAGTGAGGATCGCTTCGCGCCGCGCGATGTAGAACGAGGCGGCGGCAATGATGCCCGAGCCGATCCAGGTGTAGCGGTCTGGGATTTCAGCAAAGGCGAAATAGCCGATGGCCGCAGCAAACAGCATGCGGCCGTAGTCGAAGGGCAGCACGGCGGATGCATCGGCGATGCGGAAGGCGCGCACCCAGCAGAGATGACCGATGGTGCCGAACAGGCCGCTCGCCACCAGGTAGGGCCAGATAGACCAGGCCGGCCACTGCCAGACGAACAGGGCGGGGACCAACGACATGGGCGTCATCAGCAGCACCATGTAGGTCACGATCGCGCTGCTCGATTCGGTGCGCGACAGGCGCTTGACGATCAGGGTGACCGCAGCGTTGATCACCGAGGAGCCGATGGCGAGCAGGACGCCGAAGCTCAACCCCACCGCTTCGGGCCGCGCGATGATCAGCACGCCCACGAAGCCGATGATCGTCGCTGTCCAACGCCGCCCCCTCACCTTCTCATGCAGGAACAAGGCCGCCCCCACCGTGGCGAAGAGCGGTGCGGTGAAACTCAGTGCCACCGCCTGGCCCAGCGGCAGCAATGACAGTGCGGTGAACCAGCAGAGCATGGAGATCAGGCCCAGCGTGGTGCGGAAGGTGTAGAGCTTCAACCGGCTGGTCTTGAGGCCCTCCACGCCCGCGCGAAACAGCCAGGGCAACATGAAGGAGAGGCCGAACAGGCTGCGGAAGAAGGCGATCTCGAAGGGGTGCATGAAATCCGACAGGTAGCGGATTTCGGCGTTCAGGCAGGAAAAGAAGAATCCCGAGTTCAGCATCCAGAACACGGCCTGGAGCGGCTGGCTGAGACGCGTATGGATGGCGAGCGCCTTCATGCCCCCGGGCTTTCGCGCGAAATCGTCGTTTCAAGCCTAGACCCGGTGGCCTCCCACCGCCATGGCGTCGAAACGCCGGGCAGGCCTGCGGAAGGCGCTTGCCAGCGGCGCAGCGGCCTTGTTTCATCCCGGCTGCCCACCTCGGACGACAGTGATGACCGATCAAAAGCCTCTCTGGCAGCCCGGCGCTGAGCGCATCGCCGCGAGCAACCTCGCCCGCTTCTGCCGCCAACGCGGCAAACCGGCGGATATGGCTGCTCTTCACGCCTGGTCGGTTGCCGAGCCGGAAGCTTTCTGGCGCGCCATCTGGTCCTTTTCCGGTGTCATCGGTGATGGGCCGGGCAAGACCGGTATCGAGAATCCCGGCAAGATGCCAGGCGCACAGTTTTTCCCTGAAGCGCGGCTGAACTACGCCGAGAACCTGCTGCGCCGGCGCGACGACAGCGATGCGGTCGTCTTCCGCGGTGAAGACAAGGTTCGCCGGCGATTCAGCCACGGCGAGCTGTACGATCTGGTCTCGCGTCTTGCCCAGGCCATGCGGGCTGCGGGCATCAAACCGGGCGACCGGGTTGCAGGCTTCGTTCCCAATATGGCCGAGACCCTGGCCAGCATGCTGGCGGCAGCGGCCATCGGCGCCACCTGGTCATCCTGCTCGCCGGATTTCGGAACCCAGGGCGTATTGGATCGCTTCGGCCAGATCGCGCCGAAGCTGCTGATCACGGCCGATGGTTACTGGTATGGCGGCAAGAGCTTCGATTCGCTCGACCGCGTCGGCGAATGCCTGAAACAGCTGCCCAGCGTCGAACGCGTGGTGGTGCTGCCATACCTCGCCGACAGACCCGATCTTGCGAAACTGCCGAAAGCGGTGAGCCTGGCGGATTTCATCGCGCCGCATAAGGCCGGCGAGATCGCGTTTGCGCGCATGCCGTTCAACCATCCGCTTTTCATCATGTATTCGTCGGGCACCACGGGCATTCCCAAATGCATCGTGCATGGCGCCGGCGGCACGCTGCTGCAGCATCTGAAGGAGCATCAGCTCCACAGCGACATC
>CAZQLF010000060.1:0-1283 GCA_964594035.1 uncultured Rhodospirillaceae bacterium
GACCTCTCGAACAAGACCGGCGCTGGCTTCGACCCTTGCGCTGCCATGCAAACCCATATCGAGATCAAGCCCGGCGCCTCGGCGGAGATCGCCGTGTTCCTGGGCGAAGCCGCCGACAAGACGGAAGCCAATGCACTCATCGCCAAATACCGGGTGGCGGACCTGGATGCGGTGTTCGCCGAGACGACGAAGCTCTGGGATGGCGTACTCGGGACCGTGCAGGTCAAGACCCCCGACCGCGCCATGGACCTGTTGCTCAACAGCTGGTTGCTATACCCGACCCTCCCCTGCCGGCTATGGGCGAGAACGGGCTTCTACCAGGCGAGCGGCGCCTACGGCTTCCGCGACCAGCTGCAGGACGTCATGGCCTTGCTGCTGGCCCGGCCCGATCTTGCCCGCGAACATTTGCTGCGCGCCGGCGGCCGTCAGTTCGCCGAGGGCGATGTGCAGCATTGGTGGTTGCCGCCCGGCGGCCGCGGCGTGCGTACGCGATTCTCCGACGACCGCGTGTGGCTGCCCTACTGCGTGGCCCACTATATTGCCGTGACAGGCGATCATGCCGTGCTCGAGGAGATTCAGTCCTTCCTCGACGGGCCGGTGCTGAAGCCGGAGGAGCTGGAATCCTTCTTCCAACCGGGTACGTTAGAGAAGTCCGCCTCGCTCTATGAGCATTGCGCGCTGGCATTGGATACCAGCCTGACCCTCGGTCCGCACGGCCTGCCCCCGATCGGCACCGGCGACTGGAACGATGGCCTCAATCGCGTCGGCGTGGAAGGCAAGGGCGAAAGCGTGTGGCTCGCCTGGTTCCTGATCGACGCGATCATGGCTTTCGCGCCGATTGCCGAGGTCCGTGGCGAGGCCGATCGGGCGAAGACCTGGCGTGATCACGCCGAAGCATTGCGCAACGCGGTCGAGCGCGAAGCCTGGGATGGCGACTGGTACCGGCGCGCCTATTACGACGACGGCAACCCGCTCGGTTCCGTCGCCAACAGCGAGTGCCGGATCGATTCCATTGCACAATCCTGGGCGGTCATCTCCAAGGCCGCCGACCGCGCCCGCGCGGCGCGTGCCATGGATGCGGTCGACAAATATCTGGTCCGCCGCGACGATGGCATTACCCTGCTCTTCACGCCACCTTTCGACCAGACGCCATCCGATCCCGGGCGGATCAAGGGTTACCCGCCGGGCCTGCGCGAGAATGGCGGGCAATACTCTCATGGCGCGAACTGGTCAGTTATAGCCTTAGCCCCTCCGGGCAATGGCCAAAAGGCGATGGACCTATT
>CAZQLF010000060.1:1293-9754 GCA_964594035.1 uncultured Rhodospirillaceae bacterium
CTTTCTCAGGGGCTGATCGCAGCCGCGCGCTAGCCCCGGGCCTGGGCGAGAAGGGGGGGCAATACAACCATGGCGCGATCTGGTCAGTAATCGCCTATGCCCTGCTGGGCAATGGCGACAAGGCGATGGAACTGTTCTCGCTGCTCAATCCCATCAACCATGCCAATACGCGCGCCGCGCTGCACCGTTATCGCACCGAGCCCTACGTCATGGCGGGCGACGTCTATTCCACCATGCCCCATGTCGGGCGCGGCGGCTGGACCTGGTATTCAGGGTCCGCGGGCTGGATGTATCGCGCCGGCATCGAATGGATCTTGGGCTTCAACTTGCGCGGTGACCGCCTCCAGATGAACCCCTGCATCCCGCGCCACTGGCCGAGTTTCGAGATCGTCTTCCGCTACCGCTCGGCGCGCTATGTCATCATGACCGACAATGCCAGCGGTGCCGGCCGCGGCATCAGTCGGCTCGAGGTGGATGGCGCGGCGATTGCCGACATCCCCGGCGGTATCGTCCTCAAGGACGATGGGGCAACACACCGGGTACGCATCGTATTGGGACAGAGCACATGAGTGAAAGAGTGAGCCCCCTGGCGGGAAAACCGGCTCCCGCCTCTCTGCTGCTGGATACCGGCAAGTTGATAGCGGCCTATTACGAGGAAAAGCCGGATCCTGGCTCCGTGGCCGAGCGCGTCACCTTTGGTACCTCCGGCCATCGCGGCTCCGCCTTCAATCGCAGCTTCAACGAAGATCACATCCTCGCCATCAGCCAAGCAATCTGCCTTTACCGCAGACAGAAAGGTATCGACGGGCCGCTCTTCATCGGCATCGATACCCATGCGATATCGCGGCCCGCATTGATGACGGCGCTGGAAGTCTTCGCTGGCAATGGCGCAACAGTGTTGATCGATGCGCAGGATGGCTTTACGCCGACGCCGGTGATCTCCCACGCGATCCTGGCATACAACCACGACCGTGCTTCCGGGCTTGCCGATGGCGTGGTCATCACGCCCTCCCATAACCCGCCGGAGGATGGCGGCTTCAAATACAATCCACCCAATGGCGGCCCGGCGGAAACGGACGTCACCGGCTGGATCGAGCGCACCGCCAACGATTTCCTGAAGAACAAACTCGCCGGCGTTCAGCGCGTGGAACAGGAACGCGCACTTCGTGCGGATACGACCCATCACCACGACTTCATGACGCCTTACATCGATGATCTCGCCAATGTCATCGACATGGAGGTGATCGCCCAATCGAAGCTCAGGATCGGCATCGATCCGCTGGGCGGTGCCTCGGTCCATTACTGGCCGGCAATTGCCGCGCGCTACAAACTTGATGCGCTGGTCGTCAACGACAAGGTCGATCCAACGTTCTCCTTCATGACCGTCGATTGGGACGGGCGTATTCGCATGGATTGCTCCTCGCCCTATGCCATGAAGCGCCTGGTTGGTTTGCGCGACGAGTTCGACATCGCCTTCGCCAACGATACCGATGCCGACCGTCATGGCGTGGTCACGCGCGGTGGCGGCCTCATGAATCCCAATCATTATCTGGCTGCGGCCATCTCCTATCTCTTCGCCAACCGGCCCGGCTGGACAAAATCCGCTGCCGTCGGCAAGACCGTCGTCAGCAGTGCGGTGATCGACCGTGCCGCGGCGAAGCTCGGCCGCACCCTCTATGAGGTGCCGGTTGGCTTCAAATGGTTCGTCGACGGGTTGCTTGACGGCTCCTTGGGCTTTGGCGGCGAGGAAAGTGCGGGCGCCTCGTTCCTGCGCCGCGACGGCCAGGTATGGACCACCGACAAGGACGGCATGGTGCCGAGCCTGCTGGCCGCCGAGATGACGGCGCGCACCGGCCGCGATCCCGGCACGCTCCACGAACAATTGCTGGAAGGAGGCCACGCTTACTTCTATGAGCGGATCGATGCGCCGGCCACGCCGGTCGAGAAGGAGATCCTGAAGAAACTGTCGCCGGCGCAACTCGATGTGCGCCAGCTTGCCGGCGACCCCGTGCGATCGATCCTCTCCACTGCACCGGGCAACAAGGCGTCCATTGGCGGCGTCAAGGTCCTGACCGACCATGGCTGGTTTGCGGCCCGGCCATCCGGCACCGAAGACGTCTACAAGATTTACGCCGAAAGCTTCCGCAGCGGAGAGCATCTGCGCCAGATCCAGCGCGAAGCGCAGGCCATCCACAACGAGGTGTTCGAAGCGGCAAAGGCAAGCGCGCACTGATTGCCAGCGCAGGGCTGTGATTCCATAATCCCCGCCTTCATATCGGAGAGCGCCGATGACCTCGTCGTCGATTCTGTGGCTGCTGCTGAGCGTGGCCGCGGTCAACCTGCTGGGTGCCGCAAGCCCTGGACCGGCCTTCTTTGTCGTCTCGCGCACGGCTGTCGGTCAGAGCCGCAAGGCAGGGCTTGCGACCGCCGCCGGCGTTTCCATCGCGACCGTCATCTGGGCTTTTGGCGCCATCCATGGCCTTGCCCTTCTGATGGCCAAGGCCGCGTTTCTGTTCCACCTGATGCAGGCGGCGGGCGCGGCATTCCTGATCTATCTCGGCTGGAAGGCGATCCGCCACGCCGCCGAACCTCTCCGGCCACCCCTGCCCGAGAATGCGCCCGCGGGTCTCGGCGCCGCCTTCCGCCGAGGCTTCCTGATCAACATGACCAATCCCAAGGTCGCCGTTTTCTTCGCCAGCGTCTTCGCCTCGGTCTACAGCGGGGGCATGCCGGAATGGGTGAACCTTGCGGTGCTGGGCGTGATCGCCTTCGACGAAATGGCCTGGTACACGATCGTCGCCCTCGCTTTTTCAAGCCGGCCGGCCCAGGCCGCCTACGGCAAGGCCAAGCGCTGGATCGATCGCGCCTTCGGCACCTTCCTGGCGCTGTTTGGGCTGCGCCTTTTGTGGAATCTCCGGCTGCTCGCCGCGTAACCTGCTCGCTGCCCAGATTTTCACCAAACCGTGATCGCGTTTGATCGCGGATAATCCGCTGGCGCGGCCCGGGCGTATTGAACGATGCGAATGGCTTGCTTAGCATCGCTGGCTCGATCGGCGCGCAACGACAGGGGAGTGTCATGAATCTCGAGACAGCACAGTCGAAAGCAAAGGACATCGCCGCAAGCGTTCTCACCCCTGCCGCGCGAGAGAATGACAAAGAGGGGCGGTTTTCTACCGAGGCGGTCGAGGCCCTCGGCAAGGCCGGATTGCTCGGTCTGATGTTGCCGGCCGATCTCGGCGGCGCAGGGCTGGGACCGAGAGCGTTTGCCGCCGTCACCGCAGCGCTCGCCGAAGCCGACGCCTCGGTGGCCATGGTCTATCTGATGCATGTCTCGGCGGCGGCCGTCATTGCCTCCGCCCGTTCGCGCGCCAAGGTGGATGGTATCCTGAAGCAGATTGCCGGTGGCCATCACCTCTCCACGCTCGCCTTTAGCGAAGCCGGCTCGCGCAGTCACTTCTGGGCGCCGGTGTCGAAGGCGCGGCGCAACGGCGCCGGCGTCAAGCTGAGCGCGAAAAAATCCTGGGTGACGAGTGCGGGCAAGGCGCAGAGCTATGTCGCTTCCGCGCTCGCCGCAGATGGCAAGGGTCCGACGGATTCGACGCTTTACTATGTGCCGGCGACAGCCCGCGGCCTCTCGGTCGCGGGGCCGTGGGATGGCCTTGGCCTGCGCGCCAACGCCTCGGCGCCGATGACGCTCGAGAATTGCGAGATCTCGCCCGACCACCAGCTGACTGATGATGGCGCGGGGTTCCAGGCAATGCTGCAGGTCGTCCTGCCGATGTTCAACCTCGGTTCCTCGGCGGTAGCGCTTGGCATCTGCCGCGCGGCGGTGGCGGGCTCTGCGGCCCATCTCAAGAACGCTCGCTTCGAGCATCTGGGCCAGAGCCTGGGCGAAAGCCTGCCCACCCTGCGTGCCCAACTGGCAAATATGCAGATCGATACCGACGGGCTCGCCGCCCGGATCGACGATCTCGTCGATCACCTGGAGCACCCGCGAGAGACGACAGTGCTGCGCGTGCTGGAGAGCAAGGCCGCTGCCGGCGACATTGCCATCGGTGTCACCTCGGCAGCGATGCGGGTCTGCGGCGGAACGGCCTTTTCCAAGCATCTCAGTATCGAGCGGCTGTTCCGCGACGCCCATGCCGGCGCGGTCATGGCACCCACGGGTGACGTGCTGCGCGAATTTATCGGCAAGGCCGTGCTCGGGATCCCACTCTTCTAAATTCGTCGGCAGCGAAAGGATCAATCATGAGCCGAGCGATCTGGCTGGGCGCCGTCGCCTACGATCCGAAGGTCGTGACGATCTGGGAAGGCATGCGCCGCTATTTCGTCGAGGAGGCGAAACTTGACGTCGAGATCATCTTGTTCCAGAGCTATGAGGCGCAGGTCCAGGCTTTGCTTTCGGCACCCGCCGACCCCGTTCCCCATATCGATATCGCCTGGAACACAAACCTCGCCTTCCTGCAGGCAACCGAATGGAGCGGCCAACGCTGCCGGCCGATCGCCATGCGCGATACCGATCTCGGCTGGATGACCAAGGTGGTCGCGGTCAATGGCGGTCCGGTTGCGAAACTTGCCGATATCAAAGGCCGCACCCTCGCCCTGGGCAGTCGCGACAGTGGGCATGCCGCGATCCTGCCGGTGCATTTCCTGGCGCGCGAAGGGTTGGCGGAAAACAAGGACTACCGCACGCTCCGCTTCAACAGCGACATGGGAAAGCATGGCGATACGGGGCGCAGCGAGGTGGAGGTTGTGCGTGCCGTCCTCGACGGACGCGCCGAGGCCGGTGCCGTGGGAAGCCCGTTCTGGAGCACTGTCCATGCACAACGCCTGGTGCCGGAAGGTGCGCTGGTCGAGATCTGGACCTCGCCACCCTACAATCACTGCATGTTCACCGCGAGCCCCGGTCTCGATCCGGCGCTGGAGAAAAAATTTGCCGATGCTCTCTCCGGCATGAGCTTCGACGATCCCAACCATCGTCCGGTGCTCGAGGCCGAGGGTTTGCGCCAATGGGTTACCCCGGAGCTCAGCGGCTATGCCGCGCTGCGCGAGGCTTCCGCACAACAGGGCTTTCTGAAACGGCCCTAATTTTCTTCTCCTCCCCCCACCTTTCATGGGGGAGAGAATCAAGGTGAGGGGGTGTTCGTTCCAGACACCCCCACCCCGCCATCGATCCGCTTTGCGGTTCGATCCCGCAAGCGGGAGAGAGAGTATTCAGGCACAGTTGAAGATCGCCGCCAGCCGGCGGCCGTGGGCGCTTTCGCGCTCGAAGGCGTGGCGCACCGCAGCAAAGGATTCCGCGAGCGGAAAAATTTTTGGCGTCACCAAAAGGTCTTCGTCTTCGGCCCCCACCGGATGCCAGGAGACGCCTTCCGCCGTGATGGTGACCTCCGGCATCAGATCGGCGCGCGCCAGCGCCAGGCCATCGGTCGCAAAACCGCGCAGCGCAATACGCCGGATCACGCGGTCCTGCTCAGCAACCCTGGCTTCATCGAGAAAGCGGCGGAATTCATCGGCCTCTTCGTCGGTCGAAACGGTCGCCGCCAGCCGCACGCGGAACCCTTCGGCGCGTGCCCGTTCGATACCACGCCAGGCACGCTCCCACGTTCCCTTGCCGCGATGCTTGTCGTGACGCTCCGGCGTCGGACTGTCGAGGCTGATCTGGAAGGTCAGGCGATCGCGCGGCAGGCGGCGCAGCATCTCCAGCCGGCGGCCGGCGATCAGCATGCCGTTGGTCAGCACCGTCGTTGGTGCCGCTTCCGCACAGGCCAGCAGGATCTCGCCGATATCTTCCAGCAACAGCGGCTCGCCGCCGGTAACGAAGATCTCACGCACGCCAAGCTCCCGGGCCTCGCGGGCGATGCGCCGCACGCGCTCCAGGCCCAGCGCGCGCCGCGGCGCTTTGGGCGAGGAGCGCACACAGCAATAGTCGCATTGCAGGTTGCAGTCGAAATTGGTGTAGAGCCACAGCCGCGAGCCGATGGGTCGCTCCATCTCGCCGTCGGGCGGCGCCTCGCCATTGCGCACCACCCAGCGGATGCGGCCATCCTCGATCGCGGTATCGACCAGGGTGTTGCGGGTGAAACGGCACCAGGCTTCGAGATCGGGTGCCAGCGCCGGCACACTGCTGGTGATCGCCAGCAGGTCGCCCGGGCGGCTGCGGCGCAATGCACCGATCAATTCCGGCAGCAGCCCGGAAGCAAAGGTTTTCGTCCCGGCGTCGAGTTCGATGGCCGCTTTCGTAGGCATGCGTCATCCTATGTTGGCAGAGCCCGGCGTGCAAAACCGCCCGACGGGCATCACGCAGGCGTGATGCCGGCCGGCCGGCCAATTGCCGGAGGCCGGATTGAATCGCGACGGCGGTTCCGGGAAGATTGAGACTGTTTGGGATAGCGGGGGCCAAGCGTTGCACCATGAATCAAGTCATCGACCCCGCAGCCTATAGGGTCGCGATTCCCGGCGCCTGCGCGTTGGTCATGATGGCGAAGGCGCCGCGCGTAGGATCGGTCAAGACCCGTCTCACACCGTTGCTGAGCAATGAGCAGGCGGCCCAGCTCAGCCGCTGCTTCATCCGCGACATGGCGGAGAATATCGGGGCACTCAGCGGAAAATCGAAGGCGGCCGGCATCATCGCCTATATGCCGCAGGGTGAAGAGGCTGCGTTCGATGGCCTGCTGCCCCATGGCTTTCAACTGCTGCTGCAGCGCGGCGCCGATCTGGGCGAGCGCCTCATGAATGCGGCGGCAGATCTCTTCGGCGCCGGTTTCGCCCATGTATGCCTGATCAATTCCGACAGCCCGACCCTGCCACGATCCCTGCTGATGGAAGCAATTGCCGCCCTGCGCCGGCCAGGTGAGCGGGCAGTGCTTGGTGAGGCAACTGATGGCGGCTATTACCTGATCGGCCTTCAAAAGCCGCAGCCGCATCTGTTCCAGCGGATAGAGTGGAGCACGCCGCAGGTTGCCGGCCAGACCCTGGCGCGAGCGGCCGAGTGCGGGCTCGCCATGACCCGCCTGCCCCGCTGGTACGACGTCGATGATGGACCCTCTCTGCGCGAACTCTTCGACGAGCTTCGTGGTACGGGTCCGTGGGCAGCAAATCGCCATCAAGGCTACGGCGCACCGATGACGGCCGCGTTCTTGCGGGCGCTTGGCGCCACCAACGCCGCTGTCCGCCACCTGCTCGACGAGGCGCCACCGGAGGCCAGCGTCCGGTGAGCCTCACAGGCCGGCGGCTGGCTTTAGTCCTTCTCGGGGTGGGCCTGATCGCCCTCCATGGCGCCGGCCTCTTCCTCCAGACCCAGGGAAACTTCGATGGCGTCGTCGCCGTCATGCTGGCGGAAGGGCTCGTCTACCTGGCCGCGGTCTACAGCGCAGGCCCCGAGGATGGACGCTCGATCCTGCTGTTCGTTCTGGCCACCGCTGCCCTGCTGCGCATCGCAACCCTCGCACTGCCACCTTACCTCTCGAGCGACATCTATCGCTACATCTGGGACGGGCGCGTCCAGGCGGCGGGCATCAATCCTTATCGCTACATCCCCGCCGACGATGCGCTGGCGGCCCTGCGGGATTCCGCGATCTATCCCAACATCAATCGCGCCAGCTACGCCCACACGATCTATCCGCCGGCGGCGGAGATGATTTTCTTCCTCGTGACCCGCGTCAGCGAGCAGCTTACGGCGATGAAGCTCGCCATGCTGGCCTTCGATCTCGCCGCCATGGGCCTGATCTTGTTGTTGTTGCGCGGCATGGGCGCGCCGCTTTCGCGCGTGCTGATCTATGCCTGGCATCCGCTCGGCGTCTGGGAGATCGCCGGCAGCGGCCATGTCGACGCCGCCATGATCTTTTGCCTCGTCCTCGCGCTGCTGGCGCGCCAGCGAGGATGGCTCGCCTTGTCCGGCGTGGCGCTCGCCTTGGGAACGTTGGTAAAATTCCTGCCGGTTACGACTGCGCCCGCGATTTACCGGCGCTGGGACTGGCGCATGCCGGTGGCGTTCATCGCGACAATCGTCGTCCTCTATCTGCCCTATCTTGCCGTCGGTCAGGGGGCACTCGGATTCCTGCCGACCTATCTGCGGGAGGAACGGCTGACCAGCGGCTCAGGATTCTATCCGCTAAGCCTGCTCTCATTTCTCACCGGCATCGTTGTGCCGGCGGGACTCTATCTGGTCATTGCTGCGGCGATTCTGGGCGCTGTCGCCCTGTTCGTCCTGTTCCGCCGCGGCACGGGCGAGCAGGACGCTGTGAGCGGGGTCCTTATCCTGGCCCTCGTCTTCTTCTCCCTCGTGACGCCCCACTACCCCTGGTACTTCCTTTGGCTGCTTCCGCTCCTCTGCCTTCGGCCCTGGTGGCCGGCTCTGCTGCTGACCGCCATGGCCAGCGCCCTTTATTTCGTTCTGGAGGAGCGTTCGGCGGGGCGCGAGCTTCTGGTCAACACTCTGTTATATGGGGCTTTCCTGCTT
>CAZQLF010000061.1:0-9710 GCA_964594035.1 uncultured Rhodospirillaceae bacterium
CCCACGCGGGCTGCGGACACGGGGGCTGCCCCGGCAAATGGGGGTTATCAGCCGCCGAGTGTCGAGACATCGCCGGGTGGGGTTACGATCTACCGAGGGTCAGGTACGAACTAACGCCACGCTTTGCAGTCGGTGCGGGCTCGTGCTAATCGACGCCGCCCGCCTTTCAGCGGGTCGCCCAAATCTGCACGAATGGAACGGCCATGAAGAAACCGAGCAAGAAAGAACGAGCCAACCGCCGCAAGGCAAAACTCGGCGCCAAGCGCCGCAAGCAGCGCGCCCGCGCGGGTCACTGATCCGCCGGGCACTGATCGCGCCTGCCGCTGATCAGGGGCCAGAATCAATCGCGCCCGTGCCGAAGCCCGGCACGGGCGCATTTGATCTTGGAATCCAGTTCTCGCTAGTTACAGGGCGCCGGGCCAGCGTTGATCTGGTTCTGCGTGGTCAGGCCGCCAATAGCACCACCCGCCACGGCACCGGCCGCAGCACCCAGCAGCGGATTGCCACCCAAGGCACCTAGCACCGCGCCGCCCGCCGCACCGATGCCAGCGCCGGTCACGGCACGGCAGCCCGGCGACTGGCCGCACGCCGATAGGGCGATGGAAACGACCGCCAGTGAAGTGATCAAGAATCCGGAACGCATCAATGCCTCCATTATTGGCAAGCGGAGTCGAGACCGCCAATCTTGAGTCGGCAGCGTTATTTGTGCAAGCGGATAACGCGAAGGGGTCGCCCCCTTCAGGACGTTGAGGATTTGCTAAAAAGTATCTAACAGCACCGGCTCGCTATCGCCGGCGCCGCGCTCAGGGATAAGTCGTTCTCAGGATGTGGATCGCAAGAAGCTGACTCTTCAAGAGGGACTGCGAGCGTCGGATCCCGAGAATGGTCATGAGGCGGCGAAGCATGGTGAGCCTCCCGTTTGACCGCATGAGCGGCCGCCAACGAACGATGTTTCTCCCGATAAGATTCAAGGTAAGCACCGAGTAGTAACCCTTTGGTAAATATGCTCAAGCAAATCCCGATGGTCATGTTGTGGTAATTTCAGGGGCAACGTCCGGCGCTATTGTTGTCCATTGTTTTGGCAGCCACGCCCTGTGAGCATTTCCGCGCTCGGCCGGACTTCGTTTTCCACATGGGCCGGCTTCCTGGCCATGTGTCTTGGCATGTTCATGGCGATCCTCGACATCCAGATCGTCGCCAGTTCGCTGCCGGAAATTCAGGCGGCATTTGGCATCGAGTTGGACCGCCTCAGCTGGGTACAGACCGCCTATCTGATCGCCGAGGTGGTGGCTATCCCGCTGACGGCCCGGCTGACGCGGCTTCTTTCGTTGCGCGGGTTGTTCGCCGGGGCGGTGGCTGGTTTCACCCTTGCCAGCCTTGGCTGCGCCCTCAGCCGGGATTACGCAACCCTCATCGCCTTTCGCACGATCCAGGGGTTTTGTGGCGGCATGGTCATCCCGGCGGTCTTCACCGCCGGGTTTCTGCTCTATCCTGAAGGCAAGCGCATCCTGCCGACGACGGTCGCCGGCGTCTTTGCGATGCTGGCGCCTACCCTGGGACCGGTGGTCGGCGGCTACATCACCGACACCTTTTCCTGGCATTGGCTATTTTTGATCAACCTGGCACCCGGCGCACTCGTCGTGCCCGTTGTTGTGTGCTTCATCCGCGTCGGCCGGCCGGACTGGCGCTTGTTGCCCTATCTCGACTATCTCGGCGTCGGGCTCGTTGCCCTGGCCCTGGGCTGCCTGGAGATCGTGCTGAAGGAGGGGCCACGCCATCAATGGGCCGGCGCCATCGTTGTCGTTCCGCTAACGCTGTTCCTTTTCGGCGGTGCTGCTGCCATCTGGCGCTGTCTTCGCCATGGCGAGCCGGTCATCGATCTGCGGCTGCTGGGCGAGCGCAGCTTCGCGCTCAGCTGTCTCTACAGCTTCGTGCTCGGCATGGGGCTTTATGCATCGGTCTATCTGCTGCCGCTGTTCCTGGGGCTGGTGCGCGGGCATTCGCCGCTGGAGATCGGCGAGATCATGATCGTCTGCGGGGCAGCACAGCTTCTTGTGGCACCGCTCGCCGCAAGCGCAGAGCGCCGCTTCGATCCGCGGCTGCTCGCTGCCATCGGTTATGCCCTGTTCGCCGCGGGCCTGCTCGCCAACGGGAATGCCACATATCAGACGGATTTCTGGGGCCTGTTCTGGCCGCAGGTCCTGCGCGGCGCCGGCGTGATGCTTTGCCTGCTGCCGACCACGACCATCGCGTTGGCGCTCCATGCCGGCGACAGACTCGCCAACGCCAGCGCTCTCTTCAACCTGATGCGCAATCTGGGTGGCGCAATCGGCATCTCGCTGGTGGATACCATCCTCGAGCGCCGCCCGCCGGTGCATGTGAGCGACCTCGTGGCCCGGCTTCAGGCGGGTGACCGGGCAACGGCACTCCTGGTCGGGCTGGCGCCGGACAAGTTCAACGGCAAGCCGATGCCCCCGGTGGACGAGGCGACGAAGGAACAGATCGCGCCGCTGGTCGAGCGGGCGGCGCTCGTGCTGTCGTTCAACGAAGCCTGGCTGATGTTCGGGATCGTCTTCGCGCTGACGGCAATCGCGATCGCCTTCATGCCGCGAATCGACCCCCGGCGCCTGGATTAGCGCCGTCTCGCGAAATGTGCGGGGTGTCGGGCGCTTAGCCGGCTGGGGCGCAGAGAGCCTTGCAGGTGCTGACGGTCGCAGCGGCGGGTTTGGTCTCGGCTGCCAACAACAGCGTCACGGTCGGCGCGCTGACAGCGGCAAAGCGTCCGAGCCGGCGCAGCACGTTGCGGCGAGCTTGCGACGACAGAGTTTTGGCGTCGCCGTCCTTCTTCTTTGACATGCTTCGATCCCCCGAATTGAGCAGTACCCGTAATTATAGCGATTTGCGTCGAGACCTGCCAAGCGTCCGAAACTGTAGCCCGTTCGACCTTTCTTGCCGAGGACCGGCGCTGATGACACACTTTGTGGGCGAGGGATTTATCAAGGGGAGACTGTCATGCTTGCCAAGCGCGTGATCCGTAATGGTGTGCTGTTCGCCGCAGCACTTTGCCTGGCGCTATCCTTCGGCCTCTCTAGCGCGCGGGCGCTGACCGATTGCCCCGGCCAGTCGAATGGCGTGCCGGGCCCCTTCTACGTGCAGTTTGCCATCGGCAGTTACAAGATCGATGCCGATGGCATGGCGAAGATCAAGGAGGCGGCGAAGCTCGCCAAGGATCTCTACATCCGCACCGTCTGCGTGCGTGGCAAGGCGGACAAACAGGGCAACGCCGACTACAACTTCACCCTGTCGGTCAAACGCGCGAATGCCGTCGCCGCCGCCCTGATCAAGGAAGGCGTCGACGCCCAGACCGTGAAGGTGGTCGACAAGGGTGAGGGCTATGGCGACTCCGTCACCATGTTCCAGGACAGCCAGATCGACCGCAGCGCCCGGATCTCGCTGACGAAGTAGTTACAGTACAGTATGGAGCAGGCCTTGCCGGTCTGCCGGGCCTTCGATCGATTTGACAGGTTGAATGATTGTCATATGGCTGACGCGCAATCCCGGGAAAATAAGGCGCTCAGCACAGGGAGATGAGAGATGCAGGACGGATCCGGATTGGTCTTTCGCACGCCCGAAGTCGTTCCCAGCGGTTTGCCGGCACATGAGCCGCGCCTCGTGCGCGCCACGGCAGAATCCCTCGCTGGCTATGGGACCATCGTCACCGATCCCGATAACCAAAAGATCGAGATCGTGCGCTGGCCAGCCCAAGGCTGGCGTCCTGTCGATCCCGACACGGGCGACGAAGCCGGTACAACCGAGGGCGTCTTCTCCTTCTGGTGGCAGGGCGAAGTGCTTTACGGCCGCAACGAAGCGGTCGACGACGAGTATCTGCTCGGGTGGTCGCGCGATCCCGCCCACGCTTCGGAGACCGCCGCCAGCCCCGACCGGTCGCAGGTGCTGATCTGGCATGTGAATTACCATCCCGATGGCGGGCAGATGTTCTATCCCCTCGATGGTCTGCCCTTCGTCGTGCCGCTGGCCATGCCGGGCGACGATGTGAAGCCGCAGGATTTTGTCGCGTTCTATTTCGACGGCAGTTTCGGCGTCTGCATCCACCCGAATATCTGGCATGAAGGCGTGTTCCCGCTGAGCGAGCGGGCGCGTTTCTTCGATCGCCAGGGAAAGGTTCACGCGCGCGTCAGCTGCAATATTCCGCGCGAGTTTGGCTGCCTGCTGTCGGTGCCGCTGCGCCAACCAGATTAGGCAGCGGCTCGCCTGCCTTTACCCGCCGCCCACCACTGGGCCAAGCGAGAGGCGACCTGGCTTGCGCCCGACTCCTTCGGCTCATTGGCGCGGATGACGGCCTGCCAGCTCGTCGGCAGGCCTTTGACGGTGAGTGTTTTCATAACCAGTCCGCCACGGGCGATGGCGGGCGCCACCGCCCAACGGCTCAGAATCGAAACGCCCAATCCCTGGCGCACCATTTCGAGAATCATTGCGACGTCGCCGGCGCGCCGCCAGCGCCGCGGCATGGCGCGTGCCGGCCGGAAGAAGCGATCGTCCTCGAAGCCCTTTTCCGGAATCGTCGAATAGCTGAGATAGATTTCACGCGCGAAGTCGGCGGCATCGAGGTGCTTGCGCTCTGCCAGCGCGTGGCCCGCGGGCAACACAGCTACCAGCTCGTCCTCGAACAGACCATGGCAGCGCACGCGGCGGTCATTGATCTCGCCGCCGCAGATCGCGATATCCACCTTGCCATCGATCACCGCCTTGATCAGCGGATAGGAGAGACTGTTGTCCATGATCTCCAGATCGAAGCGCTCGCCTTGGCGTGCGAGATCAACCATGAACCGGGGTAACCAGCGATCGCAGGAATAGGCGCCGCTGCCCAGCCGCACGACCGGTCCAAAGCCTTCGCGGAAGAGAGCCAGATCGCTTTCGATCCGGTCGACCTCGCCGGTGATCGACTTGGCTGCCTGCAGCAGCTCCTCGCCGATGGCGGTCAAATGCAGACGCTTGCCGATACGATGGAAGATGTCGACGGCGATGCGCCGCTCGGTCTCCTTGATGTGATGGCTGAGCGCCGATTGGGTGATGCCAAGTGCCTGTGCCGCGCGCGTGAGGGAGCCATGGCGGTCGATCGCCACCAGCATGCGCATCACTTTGATATCCAGACCCGCCGCCATCCGATGACCGTCATATGAGAAACCCTCATCGATATGCCATAAATTATGAATTTTTCCCAGAAGATGTTTTGCCGTCATATCTCATTCTGCGGCGGACGGGGAATCGGCCGTCGATAACCCGTGAACATCTGATGAGCAGCCGGCAATGGCCCGAAACCCGCGATACGACATCCTGTTTCAGCCGGTGAAGATCGGGCCGGTGACGGCGCCCAACCGTTTTTACCAGGTACCCCATTGCACCGGCATGGGCATGGACCTGCCCGACAGCCTGATCCGCATGCGCGAGATCAAGGCCGAGGGCGGCTGGGGCGTGGTCAACACCGAATATTGCTCCATCCATTCCTCCTCGGAAGATTCGCCCTATCGCCAGGCGAGCCTCTGGGACGAGGGCGATGTGGCGGTCCTGGCCAAGCAGGCCGAGGCAGTTCACCGTCATGGCGCGCTGGCGGGGGTCGAGCTCTGGCATGGCGGGGTGAAATCGGGCAATCGCAGCAGCCGCGAGACGGCGTACTCGCCGGCTGGCGGCCCCCAGCATTCTTTTACCTATCCCTATTCCTATCCGATCCAGACACGGGCCATGGATCGCCAGGACATCCGCGACTATCTGCGCTGGCACGCCGCCGCGGCCAAGCGGGCGATGCAGGCCGGTTTCGATATCGTCTATTGCTATGCGGGCCACGGCTATCTCGCCTTCCAGTTCATCTCGCCGCGCTGGAACACGCGCACCGACGAATACGGCGGCGGAATCGCAAACCGCGCGCGCCTGCTGCGCGAAACCATCGAGGTCACCAGGGATGCCGTCGGCCACAAATGCGCGGTCGCCGTGCGCTTTGCCATGGACGAGCTGATGGGCGAGGAGGGCATTACCCACGAGCATGATGGCCGGGCGGTGGTGGAGATGCTGGCCGAGCTGCCCGATCTCTGGGACGTCAACATCTCCTATGTCGAGAACGATTCCATGAGCGCCCGGTTTTCCAGCGAGGGCTTTCAGGAGCCCTATGTCGCGGCAGTCAAGAAACTCACCAGCAAGCCGGTTGTCGGCGTCGGCCGCTTCACCTCGCCCGATGTCATGGCTTCCCAGGTCAAGCGCGGCGTGCTCGACATGATCGGAGCGGCGCGCCCTTCCATCGCCGATCCGTGGCTGCCCCGCAAGATTGCCGAGGGGCGCGAGGACGACATCCGTGAATGCATCGGCTGCAATATCTGCCGTGCCCATAACAACATCGGTGCGCCGATCCGCTGCACCCAGAACCCGACCATGGGCGAGGAGCATCGCCGCGGCTGGCATCCCGAGATCATGACCGGGGCTCGCGGACACAAGGACGATACTGTGCTTGTAATCGGTGCCGGTCCGGCGGGGCTTGAATGCGCCATGACCCTGGGCAAGCGCGGCTATCGGGTAATGCTGGCGGAGAAAGAACGCGAACTGGGCGGCCGGGTGAACAAGGAGAGCAAGCTGCCGGGACTGGCGAGTTGGGCACGCGTGCGCGACTACCGGCTCGGCCAGATTGCCAAGCTTCCCAACATCGAGGTCTTTCGTGAAAGCGAGATTGCCGCGGGCGATGTGGCGGCGATGGATTGCCGCCACGTGATCCTGGCAACAGGCGCCGAGTGGCTGCGCAACGGCACGGGTCACACGCTGCGCCGGCCAGCACTTGCGGAGAGCGTGCCGGCCCTCTGGACCCCGGCGGATATCCTCGCCGGAAAGCTGCCCGAGGGCCACGTCGTGATCTATGACGATGACCAATACTACATGGCGAATGTCATCGCCGAGATGCTGCTGCAGGCGGATCGCACGGTGACCTTCGTCACGCCCGGCATCGAGGTGGGCAGCTGGACAGTGATGACCGATGAGCAGGTGCGCATCCAGGGCCGGCTGATGGCGGCGGGCGTCACCATCCATCTGGCGCGCAAGCTCGCCGGCTGGGACGGCGCCGCCGCGCGCTTTGTCGGCATCTACGATGGATCGGCACTTTCCGTGTCCGGCGATGCGCTGATGCTCGTCGGTGCCCGCAAGCCGAACGACACGCTGGAAAATGAACTGCGCGCGCTGCAAGTATCCGCCGGCCTGCCCGGCGTCGAGACAATTCGCGCCATCGGCGATTGCTATGTGCCGGGCGCCATCTACAGCGCGGTCTATTCCGGCCATCGCGCGGCGCGCGAATTCGGCGAAGCGATCGATCGCGACGGCGTGGGCTATGTCCGCGAGCGGGTTCCTGTGGAGGGGAAGGCGACGCCATGAGCGAAGCCCCCAGGACCGAAAGACCGCGTCGGCGTGAACGACCGGCGCGCAGCACCGGCTTGCGCCAGCTGCCCTTTGCGCGGATCCGCAACCCCTATCGCCCCATTGAGCTGATGAGTGCCGACCAGATCGAGGCGATCCACCAGGCTTCGCTGAAGCTCCTGGCGGAAGTCGGCTTCGAGGTGCTGCATGAGGAAAGCCGCGCGATCCTGAAGCGGGCGGGGGCAGGCGTGGACGAGGCGACGCTGCGGGTGCGTTGCGAACCGGGCTTGATCGAGACGGCCATCGCCACGGCGCCCGCAACATTCACCATGCATGCCCGCGATCCGCAGAAGAGCCTCGAACTTGGCGGCGACAATCTGATCTTTACCGCTGTCGGCGGCCCTGCCTTCGCCAACGATCTCGATCGTGGCCGCCGCGCCGGTACCTATGCCGACATGCGCGACTACATCCGCCTTATCCATCAATTGAACGTCATCCATCAGGAAGGTGGTGGGCCGGTCGAGCCCACCGATCTGCCGGCAGAAACCCGTCATCTGGATTTCTATGAGTCCGTCCTGACGCTGACCGACAAGTCGTGGCAATGCTGGGCGCTGGGCGGCTATCGCGTGCGCGATGCCATCGCCATGACGGCGATTGCCTCCGGCATTCCCGCAAGCGAGATCGGCGCCAAGATCATCGCCGGCACGGTGATCAACGCGAACTCTCCCATGCGCCTCGATATCCCCATGGGCGAGGGGTTGGTGGAACTGGCACGTCACGGCCAGGTGACGGTAGCCACACCCTTTACCCTGGCCGGGGCCATGAGCCCGGTGACGGTGGCGGGAGCGCTGGCGCAGCAGAATGCCGAGGCGCTGTTCATGGTGGCGCTCACCCAACTCGTGCGGCCAGGTGCGCCGGCGATTTATGGCGGCTTCACCTCCAACGTTGACATGCGCACGGGAGCGCCCGCCTTTGGCACGCCGGAATACACGAAAGCCGCCATGGTCAGCGGCCAGCTGGCGCGGCGTTACCGGCTTCCCTACCGCTCCAGCAATGTCAATTCCTCGAACTGCGTCGACGTCCAGGCGGCTTATGAATCCGGCATGGCGCTGTGGGGCTGCATCATGGGCGGCGTCCATATGGTGGAGCATGCGGCGGGATGGCTGGAGGGCGGGCTGACGGCCTCCTTCGAAAAGCTCATCGTCGATGCCGAGATGCTGCAGATGATGCGCGAATTCCTGCAGCCGCTGAACAGTGATGGACTTGCCGAAGCCATGGAGGCCATTGCCGAGGTTGGGCCGGGCGGACATTTCTTCGGTGTCGGCCATACGCTCGCCCGTTTCGAGACAGCCTTCTATTCGCCGCTGCTGTCCGACTGGCGGAACTTCGAGACCTGGGAAGAGAGCGGATCCATCGACGGCACGCGGCGTGCCAATGCCATCTGGAAGCAGCTGCTGGCGAGCTATGAGGAGCCGCCCATGGATCCGGCGCGGCGCGAAGAGCTCGGCGCCTATGTCGCGCGGCGCAAACAGGAGATCGAGGCGGGGCGCTAGCGTCTGCCCGGCTCAAGTTGAATCGGCTAACGGCCTTTGATCGCTGGGGTCAAGCGCGTCTTCTTCGCTGCCGGGGCGCCAAGCGTCTGCTAAATTCCTTGCGGTCGAAGAACAGGTTGGGCAATGGCAGAGCTACTGAAAGACGAGAAAATCGCCATCGAGGCGATCTATGTGCCGACCAAGCGGCGCTCCACGCTCGATCCCAAGAAGGTCGACGCGTTGGCCCAGGCGATCCTCGAAAAGGGACAGCAGAGTCCTATCCTGGTGCGCCGCGATGGCGACCGCTTCGTTCTCGTCGAAGGGCTGCATCGGCTGGAGGCGATGAAGGCGCTGGGGGAGACGCAAATCCTCGGCACCGTGGTGCAGGCGCGACGCGGCTAAAGGGACATCATGGCACGGCGAAAAACTTTAAAAGACAACGGGTTACTGTCGCAGCGGCCCACGGTGCTGGAGCCGGTATCCGCCGGCGGCAAACCGGCCGGAACGCCGGTGGCCTTGCCGCCCCAGCGCGTGATTGCGCCCTATCCGGCTCCGCCGAAGACCAACAGCCCGCAGCGCGAATCCAAGAGCTACATCCTGCCGGTGCAAGATACGGATTTCCTTCTGCGCGACGAACTTCGCGGGGTTCGCTTCGCCCTGGAGTATGAAAAGGCAGAGCTGACCCTGCGCGATGCGGGAATCCGCTCGACGATCATCTGCTACGGCAGTGCGCGTGTCCCCTCGCGTGAGGAGGCGGAGATGGAGATGCGT
>CAZQLF010000062.1:0-1816 GCA_964594035.1 uncultured Rhodospirillaceae bacterium
AGTTCTTGTCGGGCTCGTCGAGGCGATCGAGGAACCGTTTCTTCTGCTCGCCTTTCGAAAGATGCAGGAAGAACTTGCAGATGACGACGCCGTTGCGCGTCAGATAGCGCTCGATGGCGTTGATATCCTCGAAGCGATGCTCCCACATCTTCTTGCCGACCAGTTCGTCCGGCAGCTGCTCGGCGGCAAGTGCCTCCGGATGCACCCGCACGACCAGCGTCTCTTCGTAGTAGGAGCGGTTGAAGATGCCGATGCGCCCGCGCTGGGGCAGGCGGCAGAGGCAGCGCCACATGAAGTCGTGGTCGAGCTCCTCCGCATTCGGCTGTTTGAAGGAATGGACTTCGCAGCCCTGCGGATTGACCCCGGACATGACGTGCTTGATGGCGCTGTCCTTGCCTGCCGCATCCATCGCCTGGAAGATCACCAGCACCGCCCAGCGATCCTGGGCGTACAGCATTTCCTGCAATTCGCTGAGCCGCTCAACGCCTTTTTTCAGGCCGGCCTTGGCCTCTTGCGCATCGAACTTCATGCCGAGGGTATCGTCGGGGCTGACATCCTTGAGGCGAAACGACCGCCCGTCGGTCACGCGATAGGCCTTGCCGAGCTTGGTGAGGTTCATGGAGCTACCATAACGCCGGCGTCTGATCGCCTCACGTTGAATCAACGTGAGGCGTCAATCGGCCGCTGATTTAAAGAAGTCAGAGCAAGATTCACGGATCAGGTTCATGGAATCTGATCCGATCTTGCTCTGGGGACGCACCCGATCAACCCGGCTGGCCATGCGACCGCCGCCGGTTCCTGCCTAATCTTTCCGTCATCTTGCCGAAAACTCATGGCAAGGTGATTGCTGGCATTCACCTTGCGGCGGAAATTCTGCCCGTTCGAATTGGAAGAGACTGTTCATGAGCGAACCGCTGATTGGCGCTGGCCAGATGAGCTTTTTCAAGAAGCTCTGGCGCCTCACGAAACCCTATTGGACGTCGGAAGACCGTTGGGTTGCCCGCAGCCTTTTGGCTCTCGTCATCGCGCTCAACCTTGGAACGGTCTACCTCAACGTTCTTTTCAACGACTGGTATGGTCGATTCTACGATGCGCTTCAGGACAAGAATCTTCCTCATTTCTGGCGCGAGCTCGGCATCTTCACTGTCCTGGCCTTCGCCTTCATCATCGTCGGCGTCTATAAATACTATGTGCGCCAGATGCTGTATCTGCGCTGGCGGCGCTGGCTGACGGAGACCTATCAAAGGAACTGGCTCGCCAATCACGTCTACTACCGGGTTGAGCTGGCCAACCGCGGCACAGACAATCCCGATCAGCGTATTCAGGACGATCTTTCAAGCTTCGCGAACCAGACTCTCGCCCTGGGTCTGGACGCGATGAGCAATTTCGTGACGCTGTGCTCGTTTTTCATGATTCTCTGGAATCTTTCCGGGCCACTGAGTTTCTCCCTCGCCGGGATTGCGATCACCATTCCGGGCTACATGCTGTGGGCAGCCGTTATCTACGCTGCGGTCGGCAGCGGGCTTATCCAACGGATCGGCAGAAAACTTGCCAAACTGTATTTCGATCAACAGCGCTATGAAGCCGACTTCCGTTTCTCTCTTGTCCGACTGCGCGAGAATGCCGAGGGCGTTGCGCTTTATCGGGGCGAGGGTGATGAATCCGTGCGCCTGGCGGAGCGTTTTGCCCGCGTTGTCGACAATTGGCTGGCGACCATGCGGCTCAACAAGACCCTGCTGTGGTTCTCGACTTCCTACAGCCAGCTGCCTCTCATTTTTCCCAGTGTCGTTGAGCACCAGGCGTACTTCACCGTACC
>CAZQLF010000062.1:1826-9638 GCA_964594035.1 uncultured Rhodospirillaceae bacterium
TTTTTTGCCGTGTTGCGGGGAGATGCGTGGGGGGGTCGCGTTTTGTCGGGCGGAGGGGTGTAAACCCGTGGCCGTGCGTGGGCGTTTTGCCCGGTTTTTCGACATTTGGCTGGCGACAATGCGGTTGAAAAAGCTTCTGCTCTGGTTTTCGACTTTCTACAGCCAGCTTGCTGTCATTTTTCCCATTGTCGTTGCGGCGCCGCGCTATTTCAGCGGCGCTATCAAGCTTGGCACGCTCATTCAGATATCCAATGCATTCGGTACTGTGCAGGACGCACTGTCCTGGTTCATCAACTCCTACACGGACATCGCGAACTGGCGCGCCAGCGTCGACCGCTTGACCAGCTTTGACCAGGCGATCGCCGAAGCCGTGGCGAGCGGTGAGGGTGGAATCAACGTCGGGGCTGCTCCGGAGCCAGCGCTGTCCATCAAACACACCACATTGGAAATGCCCGATGGCCGTCCGCTGGTAACGGCCGATGCAAGGATCGCCGAGGGTGAGCACGTTCTCGTGGCGGGGCCCTCGGGCTCCGGCAAGAGCACGCTGTTTCGCGCGATTGCGGGCATCTGGCCCTATGGCGCCGGGGAAATCATCCTGCCGCAATTGCGGCGTCTGTTGTTTTTGCCACAGAAGCCCTATGTGCCGATCGGCAGCCTGCGCAACGCGGTGACCTTCCCCGCCAAGCCCGGCGCCTTCAGCGACCCTGAGATCATCGAGGCCCTGAAGGCCTGCCAGCTCGAAGACAAGGCGAACAATCTCGACCAGGAGGATCACTGGGATCGTCGACTGTCACCCGGCGAGCAGCAGCGCCTGGCCATTGCGCGCGCCCTGCTGCAAAAGCCCGACTGGCTGTTCCTGGATGAGGCGACCTCGGCGCTCGATCCGGAGCTTGAAGCCAAGCTCTACAAGCTGATTCGCGATCGGTTGCCGAAGACGACGCTGCTCAGCATCGCGCATCGCACCAGTCTCGACGCCTTCCACGAACGCCGGCTGCGCTTCGTGCCGGACAAGAATGGCGGGGAACTGAAAAGCGAGCCGGTCGGCTAGCTACACTTAGTGCAGGAAGTAAAGTCCGATATCCCAGAGCAGGGTGCCGGCGATCAGGCCTACGAATGCCCCGAGGACGCGGTGCCGGCGCCATAGCGCAGTGCCCGCCGCCGTGCCCAGCAACAAACCGGGCCAGCCGATCATCGCGGCGATGACAGGCCAGAAATACCAGTCGAACTGTATGTCGATATCGGACATTTGGCGAGCATAGCAGGTCGGGTTGCGCGATGGCCGAAGAGCGCTCTGCTTCATCCCTGGTTCGCCTTAGTGGGCCGGGCCCGGCAATAAAGTTTCTCTAATGAAAAAACTGTGTAGAAACAAGGAGTTGCGGTTTTTAGGTTGCTTGCGGGCTGCAGCTAACCCGCCAGGCTTAGAGGCGGGTCACTTTATCCGGTGCGCGGCCGAGCGATTTTTCGCACCAGGCTCGGCCGAGCGCTTCAGCGCTTTCGGCGCCGGCAATGCGTCCGCTCATTTCGAGACGCCGGCCGTCCTGCCAAACGGACCAGAGGTAATGGCTGCTGCCATCCAGATTGCCCCACCGTTCGATCATCAACTCGACCATATTTTGGCCGCCCGGTCAGAAAGTTGCCGTTATGTTAAATCAGCGAGACTCGCCCCGTTCCAGGCTAGCCTCTCCCCGCCATTGTGTTAGCATCGGCAAAACTCGACAAGGCAAGTCGGGCGGGAGACGAGCACCATCGGGGGCATATTTGACGCTTGAAAACCGGGAAGTTCTGCTGTCGCAGGTGGAACCGGCTTCAAGAGCCCTGTCTGAAATGTCCGGTATCCTCCGGACGGTGCTAGGGGCACGTGAACGCAACAGGGAGAGCCATCTATGACTGAGCTGGAATTCTGGACCCAACAGATCGCCAAGGGAAAAATCTCTCGCCGCGAATTTTTCGGGCGTGCGGCGGCACTCGGTGTGACGACAGCGCTGGCCACTACACTGCTCGAGGAAGCGGGCGTTGCCGCCGAGCCGAAGCAGGGCGGCTCGGCCAAGTTCGGCCTGGCGCACGGTGCCACGACGGATACCGGCGATCCGGCGGGATACCCCGACACGGCGACGCAGGTTCCGTTCTGGGGCGGCATGTCGAACAGCCTCACCGAGGTCGACGCGAAGGGCAACATCGTGGCCGACGTCGTCGAGGCCATGGAGCCGACGGACGGCGCCGCGACTTGGGTCTTTACGATCCGCAAGGGCGTGACCTTCCACAACGGCAAGAGCCTGACCCCCGCGGACATCATCGCCTCGTATCATCACCACATGGGAGACAAGTCGAAGTCGGCGGCGAAGTCGCTGCTGAAGTCGATCAAGGACCTGAAGGCGGACGGCGACAGCAAGGTGGTGTTTTCGCTGGACGGCCCGAACGCCGACTGGCCGTATATCTGCAGCGATTATCATATTCCGATCATGCCGGCGAACCCGGACGGCACGGCCGACTGGCAGTCCAATGTGCGCACCGGGCCCTTTGTCTTCAAGCATTGGGAACCGGGCGTGCGCGCGGAACTGACCAAAAACCCGAACTATCACAAGCCGGGTAAGCCGCACTTCGATGAAGTGACCTTCCTCAGCCTGACCGATCTCACGGCCCGCACCAACGCGCTGACCACCGGCCAGGTCGACTGGATGATGCGGTGCGATCTGAAGACGCTGAACCTTCTCAAGAAGAATCCGAAGGTCAAGGTTACGGAGACGACCGGTTACGGCCACTATGTGTTCCCGATGTTCTGCGACACACCGCCGTTCAACGACAACAACGTGCGTCTTGCTCTGAAGTACTCGCTGAACCGCGAAGAGATCTTCAAGAAGATCTTCCTGGGTCACGGCCTCATCGGCAACGATCAGCCGATCGCGCCCTCGGTGAAGTTCGGCATCAAGACGCCGCCGCAGTATTCTTACAACCCGGACAAGGCGAAGTTCTACCTGAAGAAGGCGGGTCTTTCCTCACTGAAGGTCGATCTCAGCACCAACGACTCGATCTTCAACGGTGCCGTGGATGCGGCCGTGCTCTTCCAGGAATCGGCCAAGGCCTCTGGCATCGACATCAACGTGGTACGCGAGCCGGCCGACGGTTATTGGGACAACGTCTGGCTCAAGAAGCCGTTCATCGCCGATTACTGGTCCGGCCGCCCGACCTGCGACTGGATGTTCACCGCGGTCTACGCGAAGGGCGCTGCCTGGAACGAGACCCACTACGACAACGACAAGTTCAACCAGCTGCTGGTAGCGGCGCGTGGCGAGACCGACGAGAAGAAGCGTGCCGGCATGTATGCCGAAATGCAGCAGATGGTGCATGACGACGGCGGCCTGATCAATCTGGTCTTCAACAGCTACGTTGAAGCCGGCTCGAGCAAGCTGGCGCACAATGCCATCGCGCCCAACTGGGAGTGCGACGGTCTGAAGATCGCCGAGCGCTGGTGGTTAGCCTAAGAGTGAACTAGAAGGCAAGCCGGTCCGCGCAGGACGCGCGGTCCGGCCCTTCTTTCAGTACTCGACCATGAGTATGGAATTTAACGTCTGGCGCGTCGTGGTGTTCGGCCTCCACTTGCCGGGGTGGGCGGCATGAACGCGATTGTCAAAACGATAGCACAGCGGTTGGGCCTCGGCGTGCTCACGCTGTTCGCCGTTTCCGTCATCATTTTTGCCGCGATTGCCATGCTTCCGGGCGACTACGCCAAATCGAAGCTCGGCCAATCGGCGACGCCGGAAACCATCAAGGCCTTCGAGCACGAGATCGGGCTCGATCAGCCCGCGCCCGTGCGCTACCTCAAGTGGATCGGCGGTGTCATCCTCCACGGTGATTTCGGCAATTCCTTCGCCGGAGTCGGTGGGCTCGCCGGAGGTTCGTCGCGCACGGTAGCCTCGCTGATTGAGCCTCGCCTCAAGAACACGCTGTTTCTGGCGGCCTTCGCCGCCATCATCTCGGTCCCGCTTTCGCTTGCGCTCGGCCTGTTGGCTGCCCTCTATCGCAACAGCTGGTTCGACCGCATGGTCAATATCGTCACCCTCGCCTCGATCTCCGTACCCGAGTTCTTCGTCGCCTATGTGCTGATGCTGTTCCTGGCGGTCAAGTTCGAGGTCTTTTCTTCGCTCGCCGCCGTGGCGCCCGATACACCCTTCCTCGATCGCATCATGCTCTGTGCGCTGCCGGCGATGACCCTGGTGCTGGTGATCGTCGCACATATGATGCGCATGACGCGCGCCGCCGTGATCAACCTGCTGGCCAGCCCCTATATCGAGATGGCGCGGCTCAAGGGCATTGCGCCGCGCCGCGTCATCGTTCATCACGCGCTGCCCAATGCTTGGGCGCCCATCGTCACGGTCATTGCCGTGAACCTTGCCTATCTCGTGGTCGGCGTCGTGGTGGTGGAAGTGGTCTTCGTCTATCCCGGTATCGGCCAGCTGATGATCGATTCGGTCTCTTCGCGTGACGTGCCGGTGGTCCAAGGTTGTGCGTTGATCTTTGGCGCGACCTATATTTTGCTCAACCTGCTTGCCGATATTGTCGGCATCATTACCAACCCACGGCTGCTACACCGCCGATGAGCGTCGAAGACAAAACCAGCGACGCCGTTTTGATGACGGCCGACTCAAAGCTGCAGACGATCCCGCCGCGGCGGACCCGGCTGCAATCCTTCTGGCGCGCCCTGAAGAAGGCGCCCTGGACCGCCTGGTTCGGCCTGATTGTGGTCAGCCTTTACGTCCTCGTCGCTGTCTTCGCCCCGCTGCTGGCACCGTATGGCGAGGCCGATGTCGTCGGCGACCAGTTTTCGCCCTGGGACAGCCAGTTCTTGCTGGGCACCGACCAGATCGGCCGCGACATGCTGTCCCGCCTGATCTACGGCGCGCGCAACACCATCGCCATTGCCGTCGTGACGACAGCCCTCTCTTTCAGCATTGGCGGTCTTCTCGGCATGATGGCCGCGGTGCTCGGCGGCTGGGTCGATCAGATTCTGTCGCGCATCGTGGACATCCTGATGTCGATCCCGCAGCTCATTTTCGCCTTGGTGCTGCTGCTGATCTTCGGGACCTCGATCATCAACCTCGTTCTGATCATCGCCGTCCTCGACAGCACCCGCGTCTTCCGCCTTTCCCGCGCGGTATCGCAAAACATCGTGGTCCAGGATTTCGTCGAAGCGGCACGCCTGCAGGGCGAAAAGATCCTCTGGGTCATGACCCGCGAGATCCTGCCCAATATCCTGCCGCCGCTGATCGCCGAGTTCGGCCTGCGCTTCTGCTTCGTCTTCCTGACGATCGCAGCATTGTCGTTCCTCGGCCTCGGCATCCAGCCGCCGACGGCGGACTGGGGCTCGATGGTCAAGGACAATGCGACCCTGATCAACTACGGCGACATCACGCCGTTGCTGCCGGCAGCCGCGATTGCTCTGTTGACCATTGCCGTCAACTTCCTGGTCGACTGGTTCCTGCACAAGGCCAGCGGGTTGAAGGAATGAAGACCCCAGCTCAAACACGTGCGGGTCAGAAGGGCGACATCCTCGTCGAGGTCAAGGGCCTCAGGATCGAGGGCATCAGCGACGATGTGTGGAACCCCATCGTCAAGGGCGTGGATTTGACGCTGAGGCGGGGCGAGGTGCTTGGCCTGAACGGTGAATCCGGAGCCTGAAAGGCGACCATTGGCCTAGAGGGCAGGGGTTATGCCAGCGCCTGCCGCCGGCACTTCGGCGGCACCATCATGTTCGACGGCATCGATCTGTTGAAGCTGAGCCCCGCGGAAAAACGCAAGCTCTGGGGTCGGCGGGTTGCCTATGTGGCGCAGTCGGCTGCCGCCTCGTTCAATCCGGCCCATCGCCTGATGGACCAATATGTCGAGGCCCCGACCTGGCATCATGTCCTGAGCGAATCCGACGCCAAGAACCAGGCGGTCGACCTGTTCCGGCGCTTGCGATTGCCAAGCCCCGAGACGATCGGGGAGCGCTATCCCCACCAGGTCTCCGGCGGCCAGCTGCAGCGCGCCATGACGGCGATGTCGATGTCCTGTCATCCCGACCTGCTGATCTTCGACGAGCCGACGACGGCGCTGGACGTCACGACCCAGATCGAGGTCCTGGCGGCGATCAAGAATGTCGTTCGTCAGACGAATACGGCGGCAATCTACATTTCCCACGATCTTGCGGTCGTGGCGCAAATGGCCGACCGGATCATGGTGCTGCGCTATGGCGAGGTGGTGGAGGAAGCGCCCACCCGCGAGATGCTGGCCAATCCCCAGATGCCTTATACAAAGTCGCTCTGGGCGGTGCGCTCGCTGCAGAAGAAGGAGCAGACGAGCGACGACACGATCCTCAGCGTCAACCATGTCGACGCTTCCTATGGCGCGGTCCCGGTCTTGTTCGACGTCAGCGTGCGGGTGCCGATGGGACGCACCGTGGCTGTGGTGGGAGAATCAGGGTCGGGCAAGTCGACACTGGCGCGGGTCATCACCGGCCTGCTGCCGCCCAGGAAGGGCGATGTGACCTTCCAGGGCAAGGCGCTGCCCCCGGCCATGCAGAACCGCTCGAAGGACCTGCTGCGTCGGGTGCAGATGATTTATCAGATGCCCGATACGGCGCTTAATCCGCGCCGCCGGGTACGCGACATCATCGGCCGGCCGCTGGAGCACCAGATGGGGCTGCATGGCGGCGCCCGCGACCAGCGTATCCTTCAGCTCCTGAAGATGATCGAGCTGGATGAGCGCTTCCTCGACCGGCTGCCCAGCGAACTTTCGGGCGGCCAAAAGCAGCGCATCTGCATCGCCCGCGCACTGGCGGTGGAGCCCGATCTCGTCATCTGCGACGAGGTGACCTCGGCTCTCGACCAGATCGTCGCCGAGGAAATCCTGAAGCTGCTCATGCGCCTGCAGAGGGAGCTGAAGGTCTCCTATCTCTACATCACCCACGACCTCGCCACCGTGAAGGCCATCGCCGACGAGGTGGTGGTGATGTACCAGGGCCGTGTGGTGCAGAGCGGTGCCAAGACGCAGGTCATGACGCCGCCCCATCACGAATACACCGCCAAGCTCCTCTCTTCCGTGCCGGAGATGGATCCGGACTGGCTGGAGGGGCTGCTGGCGCGGCGCAGGCTGGAAACCGAACAGAGCCGGCCCGGAATCTAACCGGCGGGGCTGGCGAGGGGGGGGAGGTTTTCGGGCCAGGAGGGGGAACGCGGAGGACGGTCGGGGCCAGGGAAACCGAATCGCGGGCGGGAATTTCCGCTTCCGCGCGCGCCTCGACATCGCCGGCAAGCAGCCCCGCTCCTCCCGCGGTCGCAACCCTCAGCACGCAGCCGCGATCGTTCTCCCTGCGCCTACCCTCCTCGCCGTACATGGCCGCGTTGTGAACAATCCCCGTTCCGTCCGTAGTCGTGACAAAGCCGGCGGAGTAAATTTTGTGCGCGCGGCCTGCGGAATTATCAACTACCGAAGGATATAATGGCTCATACTGCAAGCCTTCCAAGGCGCGCGCCGGAAATTCCGCAACCTGTTCGTAAGCGCCTTCTATAATAGACAACCGGTCCTTAGCCAAAATGTAGCGCTCCCCGCCATCAACTTCAATCATTACATACATAATCTCCGGTCCCACATTTAAAGCCGTGTTGCCAGGCAGGGTCCAAGGCGTAGTTGTCCAGGCTAAGGCAAAGGTTTTCTCATTGGTCAAATCGTTAACAATTCTCTGCCTGGGCAAAAGTTTAAATTTTACATACACCGATTCTTCCGCAATTTCGCGGTAAGAATTATCCATAGCCACTTCAAAATTGGAAATCGGCGTTT
>CAZQLF010000063.1:0-9567 GCA_964594035.1 uncultured Rhodospirillaceae bacterium
GAATCAGCCGCTCCTTGAAATAGCCAGAGCGAGATTTACGGATCAGGTTGCTTCAACCCGATCCGATCGAGGCCGATTGGCGGCGGTGATATGCGGCGCGAGCGCGCAACAGGCAGGCAACAGCGACGGGCGCAATCAGCGCCAGATAAGCCCAGCCTCCGACGCGGTCGAGCGCGGCCTCGCCGAAGAGAAGCGCGAGCCCCAGGATGACCGGCAGGTAAACTGCGGTCATGGCGATGCTCGTCAGCGCGAAACGCCAGAAGGAAATCGCGAACCAGCCGCAGGCGATGTAGGCCGGGAACATCAATCCCGGTACCAGGCGCGAAACGACGATGACCTTGGTGATGTTGCCGTGCAGCCAGCTCGACAGCTGCTCGACGCGCGGGCGAATGAGGAAGCGCCGGGCAAATCCGGTGCGCCGTGCCGCAGCACCCAGGCTGTAGAGCAGCAAATCCCGTGAGAGCATGCCGCCCGCAAGGCTTGTAGCGGCCAGGCCGATCACCAGCTCGTGCTGGGCGACCAGAAGGCCGGCGGCCACGATCGCCATGTCCTCGTGCAGAAAAGGAACGAGGTACAGCGCGATCGCCTGTGCCACATGCGAATCACCGACCGAATGAATGAAGTCGAGAATGCCGTTCAGGTGAAGCTCGCAGACGCCGCCCTCAGCCGGCGAGTGGCGCGCAAGGAATGCCCAACGAGCGTCGGCATCGTCAGGAAAGGCCGCGGATGCGGATACCCCAGCGCACGACGGTCATCAGAAAACCCGAGAAGATCGCCATGTCGATGGGCATGTTCGGCCGGCGGACATCGAGCAGCAGGACGGTGCGCGTCTGGTCGCTGCGGTTCCACACTTCATGGGGATATGTATCATCCCAGAGCAGGCATTCGCCATCGCAGAGCCGGTATTCCTGGCCGTCGATCTTCAGCACGGCGGCCGGGGAGCCATCGCCGAGCCGCGGCATCACCAGCGGCAGATAGAAGCGCAGCACGCCACGAAAAGGGCCGCGATGCGAAGGAATGTATTTGTTCGGCGCCATGAAGGAGAGCGAGGCGGACAACACATCGGGCGCGTTCGCCACGATTGCGCCCAGCGCCGGGCAAGCCTCGATGTTTTTCGGATTCTCGATGCCATAGGCCTTGAGAATGAACAGCCGCCAGTCGCGGCCGTCATTGGCGGAGATCGCCGTCTGTTCGCGCATGATCTCGTGGAAGCGCGGCACCTGGGAGAGGCGCTGGCCGACGACCAGTGCCTCGTCGCGGATTGCCTGCCAATTGTCGACGAACTTCGCCCCATCGGGAAAGTTGCTGTCGAGGTCCAGCACGGCGGGTGTCGTGATGCGCCGGTCATAAATCGTGCGAATAATGCTTGCCGTGCGGTCGTACATATCGGCCGAGCATTTCCTCCATGCAGGCGTGGCCGGCCGGCCACCCCCTGCGCCTTCACATCATCTCAAGCCACGATGGAAGAAATCGTCCCCCACAGGCCCCTTTGGCGACCCTACCGCCCGCAGCAATCCTGCCGTATTCCGGCGGCCTGCGCCACAATGGCGACGGCACGCGAACCAGGGTGCGCCTGTTGGCCGACTCTGTGACGTCAAGAAAGGGCTGAGCGCAGGCCGAGGTTCCTTGCCGGGCGCCGACTGGCCAGCCACCCGGCAAGACGCTGCTCCGCTTCGGCCCCCAGATGAAGGCCCAGTTTGCTGCGTCGCCACAGCACGTCCTGGGCTTTGACGGCCCATTCCTGGTCGACCAGGTACTCGACCTCGCGTTCATAGAGATCGCCGCCGAAATTCACGCCGAGATCGCCCAGTGAACGGGATTCACCCAGCACCTTTTCCATGCGGGTGCCATAGGCGCGGGCGAAGCGGTGCACGGTTTCCGCCGGAAGCCAGGAGAACCGCCGCGTCTGCCCGGCAAGGAAGCCGGCAAAGTCGGCGCCCGGCATGTCGCCCCCGGGCAGCGTTGCCCCCGCCGTCCAGTCGCCGCGTGCCGCCGGGAAATAGGGCTTCAGCTTCTGCAGCGCATGCTCGGAAAGGCGCCGATGGGTCGTGATCTTGCCGCCGAAGACGTTCATCAAGGGAGGCCCGCCGGGATCGTGCTCGAGATCCAGCACATAGTCGCGGGAGACCGCCGAAGCAGACTCACCGCCATCTTCGTCGAACAGCGGCCGCACGCCGGAATAGCTCCACACCACATCGGATGGCGCGATCTGCCGGGCGAAATGGTGGTTCACCACATCGCAGAGATATTGTGTTTCATCCGCCGAGATGCGGACCTGGGCAGGATCGTCGTGATAGGGGATGTCGGTGGTGCCCACGAGGGTGAATTTGCCCTCATAGGGAATCGTGAAGACGATGCGCCGGTCGGTGTTCTGCAGGATGAAGGCGTGATCGCCGGTGTAAATCCGATTCACCACGATGTGGCTGCCCTTCACCAGCCGCAGCTTCTCCGCACCGCCGCGGCCCATCTCCTTAGCCAGAAACTCGCCCGTCCAGGGACCCGCGGCATTTATCAGTGCGCGGGCACGTACCGACATGCGCACGCCGGCTTCGTCCTGCAGTTCGGCAAGCCAGGTGGCGCCGTCGCGCCGCGCCGAGACGCAGGCCGTGTGGGTCAGGATCTGCGCCCCGCGCTCGCGCGCATCCATCGCGAGGAGGGCGACGAGCCGCGCATCGTTCACCCAGCAATCGGAATATTCGAAGCCGGTCGTAAAACCGGCGTTAAGAGCGCCTGCATAGGGAGCCTGCTTCAGATTGATCTTGTGCGACCCGGGCAATGTGCGTCGACCGCCGAGATGATCGTAGAGAAACAGGCCAATGCGGATCATCCAGGCCGGCCGAAGCGACCTGTCATGGGGCAGCACGAAGCGCAGCGGCCAGATGATGTGAGGCGCGGAGGCCAGCAGCACTTCGCGCTCGCTCAATGCCTCGCGGACCAGACGGAACTCGTAGTATTCGAGATAGCGCAAGCCGCCATGGATCAGCTTGGTGCTGGCCGAGGATGTGGCGCTGGCGAGGTCGGATTTCTCCGCGAGGAGCACCGATAGGCCGCGGCCGACGGCATCGCGGGCGATCCCGACGCCGTTGACGCCGCCACCCACCACCAGCAGATCGACGGGTTCGTTCGCCTTTGTGTGCTCAACGTTCAATCGACAGCCCCGGCAGCCTGCGTTGGCGAGCCCCCTGGCTCCGCGCGCGGTTCGGCGAAAATAGCATCAGGAATGATCGCGCGTCAGGGCGAACGATGCATCGGGCTGGCCCGACTGGTGGATCACGACATGGGCAGCTTCGGGGCCGTCGCGGGTCAACAGCGCGTCGGCGCCCGGCCAGGTTATCGTGACAAGGTTGCCGTCCGCCGACAGCGTGGCGGCCGCATTCTCGACGTAGTCGTCCTGCCAATAGATGCCGATGAAATCGTTGCCGGCAAAGATGATCTGCGCACCATGGCCAGTCTGCCAGTTGCCGATCCAGGTACCGTTCCAGGTTTCCTGCTGGGCAGAACCGGGCTGCGCGCTGGCCGCAACGATGGCAATGACCAGAAAGACGACGGGGAACCGGACCCAGCGCGGAAGCGCGCGGGCGGCAGCGTCAATTATGGCGCGCAGGGTGCGACCTTCACCATCGGCCTGGTCCAGACCTGGTCGCGGCCGAACAGCCCGGCGGTGATATGCAGATGCAGCGTGCCGTCACCGGCGAGTTTCAGGCTGACGGGGTATTTGCTGCCGGCCTTGGGCGCATAGATCCAGCCCTTGTCCCAGCTGTCGGAACCCGTGGGCACCGCATCGCCCAGGACCGCCATGTTGCAGAGCTTCTCGCCCTTGGCGTCGGTCGGTTTCTCGGACCAAACGATGGTGCCGCACAGGGCCGGGCCGCAGGCTGCGATCTGGACAATGGCACTGCCATCCTCAACCTGCCATACGCCGGTGGGATCGCCACCCGCATAAGCAAGCCGACAAGCGCAAACGCTGAGCCCAGCCATCAGAAGGGCGACGGCGATAAGGCGCTGCATTGTCATTGCCTGTTTCATGGCCTGATATTGCCGAGACAGGCGCGGTTTTACCAGATGAACGGCGCCAGGCGATAGCGCACGCGCTCCCGATAGTCCCGGTAACCGGGAAGGTTCGCGCTCAGGAGCTTCTCTTCCTCCGTCAGCCGCCAGGCCAAAATCGTCGTGATCGCCGGGAACAGAAGAAGAGCCCACCAGGAGCCGAGCGCAAGCGCCATGCCCAACACGAAGACCAGCGCGCCCGAATACATGGGATGACGAACGATCGCATACAGCCCGCTGGAGATCACCTTCTGACCCGGGTGGATTTCCACCGTGGCCGAGGCGAAAGTGTTTTCGCGGAAGACAAGAAAAGCAATCAGCATCCCCACAGCCACAGTGGCGTCGCCAAGAAAGACGAGCATCGCCGGGACATGCGACCAGTTGAAGCGATGGTCAAAGCCCGGCAGCAAGAGGAAGGAAAAGAAAACGACGGCACCGAACACCATGATGACTTTTTGTGCCTTGTCCTTCTCGGCCTTCGGCCCGGCCTCCAGGCGCCGTTGCAACAGCACGGGATCGTGGCGCAGCAGGTACAGCGTGACGGCCACCGAGCTCGTGGCGAGCACGGCCAAAAATGCCCAAAGCTGCCAATAGCGGATGTCACCCGAGACGATGAGCAACAGCGCGGCAAGGAAAAGAATAAAACGGAGAACGCTGCCGAACGCCCGCCTGGCAAGCGGGCTCACGGGCCCAGCCCGCATTTCTCGCAGGGATCGCCAACCACGCCAGGGAAATCGCCCGGCCCGGCGATTTCCCTGAACGTCAAGCCGTCATCACTGATGACTGTGAGACCAGCCGCCGTTGTTGCCGGTCCATTGCCAGCGGTGACCGCCGTTGTGCCAACCGCCGTCCCAGTCGCTGTGGCGCCAACCGCGATTCCACCGATTACCGCCATCGTAGCCGCCGCCATAATAGCTGAAGCCCACACTGTAGCTCGGTGCGTAGCCGTAGCTATAGGAGGGATAGCTGTAGGACGAGTAGCCATAAGAGGGATAGCCGTAGCTGCTGCCGTAGTAACCGCCGTCGTCATAATAGCCGCCGTAGCAGCCGGCGAGAGCGCCGACCATGCACAGCGGCACGAGGATTCGAGCAAAACGCGGCATGATGTTCCTCCGGTGTTGCGCGCACCGCCACCGGCCTCGTTCGCGCGATGCTGGCGGCAATGCCGGGATTTCTCGCTGTTCAAGGAATGCGTGCCGGCGCAAACCGGTTCCGTGCAGGTGGACGCCACAGGGATGTCACGGGGAGACTCCTGCGGCTCTTGATAGATAAAACCTATCAAACTATCGTAACATCCCATTTCACAAGCGCCGCGCCGGGCTGGAACATGGCGCCCGCCGATCGACCGTTGAAGCACGCACCCGATGGTTCTGCGCCAGCTGATGTATGTGATAGCTCTTGCCCGCGAGCAGCACTTCGCGCGGGCGGCGCGCAGCTGCAATGTTTCCCAGCCCACGCTGTCGGCCGCCATCCGCCAGCTCGAGGAAGAACTGGGGGCGCCGATCGTCGAACGCGGCCATCGCTTCAAGGGATTCACCGCCGAAGGACAAACCGTCCTCGATTACGCCAAGCGCATCATCGCCGACAGCGAAGGCCTGCGGCAGGATCTGAGTCGGCTGAAGAAGGGATTGATCGGCCGCCTGCGGATCGGCGTCATTCCGACAGTGCTGCCCGTCGTCTCTCTCGTCACCGCGGCGTTTCGCGCCCGATATCCCCTGGTCACCATCGCCGTCTATTCGCGCACCTCCATCGAAATCCAGCGCGGCATGGACAATTTCGAATTGGAGGTCGGCCTCACTTATCTCGATAACGAGCCGCTGGAGCATGTGCGCACCGCCCCGCTCTACCGTGAGGAATACATTCTGCTGACGCCCGCCGGCGGCCCGTTCCGCGACCGGGATACGGTGAGCTGGAAGGAAGCAGGCGACGTGCCGCTCTGCCTGCTGACCCCGGACATGCAGAACCGGCGCATCGTCGACGGCATCTTCCGCTCCATCGGCCGCCAGCCGCAGCCCGCATTGGAGACCAATTCGATCTTCGTCCTCTGCTCCAGCATCAGCGCCGGCCACTGGTCGGGGATCATGCCGCGCACCTTGCTTCAGGTGTTCGGCATGCCGGAAAAAACGCGCGCGCTGCGCCTGGTGGCACCCGATGTCACGCGCACCATCGGCATGATCATTCCCGATCGCGACCCGCCCTCGCCGCTGGCCAGCAGTCTGTTCGGCATGGCCAGCGCGCTCGATCTCGAGGGGCAGATCGCCCGCAGCCTGGAACGCAAGATCAAGCAACCGGCCGCGCGACCCAGCCGCCGCAAGTCCTGATAGAGCCGCCCTATCGATTGTTGCGGACAATCGATTTGCCGGAGCGACTCTGACATCCGATTCTCTGGGCGATATCAATCAATTGCGCCTCGCGCTGGCGAATCCGGCGCGAACTGGAGACTTGCATGGACCACGGGACGTGGAACGCTGAGAAAGCAGACCGGATCATCGCGCAAAGGCGCGATCTGCCTGGTGCCCTGCTGCCGATCCTGCACGGATTGCAAGAGGCCTTCGGTTACATCGACGATCGCGCCGTGCCGCTGATCGCCGCGGCGTTGAACCTCTCGCGCGCCGAGGTGCATGGCGTCGTGACCTTCTATCACGATTTCCGCCGCGAGCCGCCCGGCCGCCACGTGCTGAAGCTGTGTCGTGCCGAATCCTGCCAGGCCATGGGCTGCGAGAGTTTGGCCGAAGGCCTCAGCCGGCGTCTTGGAATCCGGTTCGGGGAGACCACGCCCGACGGCAATGTGACGCTGGAAGCGGTTTACTGCCTCGGCAATTGCGCGCTGTCGCCGGCGGCGATGTTGGACGGCAAGCTGCATGGCCGCCTTCACGAGGAAAAGCTGAACATCCTGCTGCGCGAGGCGGAGGTGGCGTGAGCATCGTTGTCTACATTCCCATCGACTCCGCCGCGTTGTCGGTCGGTGCCGATGACGTTGCCGCGGCGATCGCGCGTATCGCCGCCGAGCGCAAGCTCGATATCGAGATCGTGCGCAATGGCAGCCGCGGCCTGTTTTGGCTGGAGCCGCTGGTCGAGGTCGCAACACCGGCAGGCCGCATCGCCTATGGGCCTGTCTCGCCCCGCGATGTGGCTGGCCTGTTCAATGCGGGTTTTCTTGGCGGCGGCAGCCACAAGCTGCTGCAGGGGCCAACGGAAAAGATTCCTTATCTCAAGAACCAGGAGCGGGTCACATTTGCCCGTTGCGGCGTTATCGATCCCCTGTCTCTGAAGGACTACGAGGCCCATGGCGGTTTCCACGGGTTGAAGCGTGCCCTTGGCATGGCGCCAGCCGCGATCGTCGAGGAAGTCACGCAATCGGGCCTGCGCGGTCGCGGCGGTGCCGGCTTTCCCACGGGCATCAAGTGGAAGACGGTGCTGGGCGAAACATCGCCGATCAAATACATCGTCTGCAACGCCGATGAGGGCGACAGCGGCACCTATGCCGATCGCATGCTCATGGAGGGCGATCCCTTCACCCTGATCGAAGGTATGGCGATCGCGGGCCTCGCGGTGGGGGCCAACGAAGGCTACGTCTACATCCGCTCGGAATATCCCCACGCCTTTCGCCAGATGCAGCGCGCCATCGACATCGCGCGCGAGGGCGGCTGGCTTGGCCCAAGCGTCGCCGGCAGCGCCAAGCGCTTCGATATCCAGCTTCGTCTGGGTGCCGGCGCCTATATCTGCGGGGAAGAGACCTCGCTGTTGGAAAGTCTCGAGGGCAAGCGCGGCGTCATTCGCTACAAGCCGCCACTACCCGCCATCAAGGGTCTGTTCGGCAAGCCCACCGTCATCAACAACGTCATCAGCTTTGCCAGCGTGCCGATGATCCTGGAGCGTGGTGCTGCCTGGTATCGCGATTTCGGCATGGGCCGCTCGCGCGGCACCCTGCCCTTCCAGCTCGCCGGCAACATCAAGCGCGGGGGCCTTGTCGAAAAGGCGTTCGGTCTTACCCTGCGTCAGCTCATCGAGGATTTCGGCGGCGGCACGGCCACGGGACGGCCGCTGCGTGCCGTGCAGGTCGGCGGGCCGCTGGGCGCCTATTTCCCGGCCGCCCTCCTCGATACGCCGCTGGATTACGAAGCCTTCGCCGCCGAGAAGGGCATGGTCGGCCATGGCGGCGTGGTCGTCTTCGACGATCACGTCGATCTCGCCAGACAGGCTCGCTTCGCCATGGAGTTCTGCGCCATCGAATCCTGTGGCAAATGCACGCCGTGTCGCATCGGTTCGACCCGCGGCGTCGAGGTCATCGACAAGATCGCTGCCGGCACGAACACGGCCGCCAATGTGGCGCTGCTGCAGGAACTCTGCACCACCATGACCGACGCCTCGCTCTGCGCGCTAGGCGGGCTGACGCCGCTGCCGGTGATGAGTGCCCTCAAGCACTTCCCCGAAGATTTCGATCGCCCGGCGACTACAAGAAGCGCGGCGGAATAAGGAGAAGCACCATGCCCCTGATCAAGGAAATCGATTACGGCACGCCGGAACGCGACGGCGCGATGGTGTCGCTGGAGATCGATGGTCAGCAGGTCAGCGTGGCGGCCGGCACCTCGATCATGCGCGCGGCGATGGAATCCGGCGTCAAAATTCCGAAACTCTGCGCCACCGACAGCGTGGAAGCCTTCGGTTCCTGCCGCCTCTGCCTGGTGGAGATCGAAGGGCGGCGCGGCACACCGGCCTCCTGCACCACGCTGGTCGAGCCGGGCATGAAGGTGAAGACGCAATCGCCACGCCTGGCGCAGCTGCGCAAGGGCGTGATGGAGCTCTACATCTCCGACCATCCGCTGGATTGCCTGACCTGCTCGGCCAACGGCAACTGCGAGCTGCAGGACATGGCCGGCGTCACCGGCCTGCGCAACGTGCGCTACGGGATGGAAGGCGCCAACCATCTCAAGAGCACCAAGGACGAGTCGAACCCCTACTTCAGCTACGACCCGTCCAAGTGCATCGTCTGCAACCGCTGCGTGCGCGCCTGCGAGGAAACGCAAGGCACCTTCGCGCTGACCATCAGCGGCCGCGGCTTCGACTCGCGCGTGTCGCCGGGGCAGGACCAGCCCTTCATGGAGTCGGAATGCGTGAGCTGCGGCGCCTGCGTCGAGGCCTGCCCCACCGCCACCTTGCAGGAGAAGTCGGTTATCTGGCTCGGGCAGCCCGAGCACAGCGTCATCACCACGTGCGCCTACTGCGGCGTGGGCTGCGGCTTCAAGGCCGAGATGAAGGGCAACGAGGTGGTGCGCATGACGCCGTGGAAGGACGGCAAGGCCAACGACGGGCATTCGTGCGTGAAGGGTCGCTTTGCCTGGGGCTACGCCACCCACCAGGACCGCATGCTCAAGCCGATGATCCGCGCCAAGATCACCGACCCGTGGCAGGAGGTGAGCTGGGAAACCGCGCTCAACCACGCCGCCAGCGAGTTCAAGCGGCTGCAGGCCAAGTACGGCCGCGACTCGATCGGCGGCATCACCTCCTCGCGCTGCACGA
>CAZQLF010000064.1:0-8012 GCA_964594035.1 uncultured Rhodospirillaceae bacterium
GGGGGGGAAGGTTAAGAATTGCGTCGCCCTTGTCGGTGAAGCGGTACATTTCCTTGGTGACGATGTCGGAGGTATCGCCCAGGGTGCGCTTGAAGACGTCGGAGAATTCGAAGATCGGCGTGGCTATCTCGAGATAGCCATAGCGCTCTGCGACATCGCGCGCGGTATCGACCACGTGGCGATAGCGCCGCATGTCTTCAGGCAAGAAATCATGTGTGCCGCGGACCGGCTGCAGATCGGACAAGGCTGTGTGGCTCCGAAATTAGGCGGCGTTCTCGGTCGCTTTGACCTTCGCCGCCTCGATCTCCGCCGCCTTCTTCTCGATCATCTCAACCAGATGGTCGACGATGTTGCCATCCTTCAGGCGGTGATCCGGCAGGCCGTTGACGTAAACCTGGTGGGTGTTGTTGCCGCCGCCGGTGAAGCCGATATCGGTCTCACGCGCTTCGCCCGGCCCGTTCACCACGCAGCCGATGACGGAAACCGTCATGGGCGTGGAGATATGGGCGAGGCGCTGCTCCAATACCGATACCGTGTTGATGACATTGAACTGCTGGCGCGCGCAGGATGGGCAGGAAATCACGTTCACGCCGCGGTGACGCAAGCTCAGCGACTTGAGGATATCGAAGCCGACCTTGATCTCCTCCACCGGATCGGCGGAAAGCGAGACGCGGATCGTGTCGCCGATGCCGGCCCACAGCAGCGAGCCCATGCCGATCGACGACTTGACCGAACCGCTGCGCAGTCCGCCCGCCTCGGTCACACCGAGATGGAGCGGGTAGTCGCACGCTTCTGCCAGGCCCTGATACGCGGCCACGGCGAGAAACACGTCGGATGCCTTCACGCTGATCTTGAATTCGCGGAAGTCGTTGTCTTCCAAGATGCGGGCGTGATCGAGCGCACTCTCCACCATCGCCTCGGGGCAGGGCTCGCCATATTTCTCCAGCAGATCCTTTTCGAGACTGCCGGCGTTCACGCCGATGCGCATCGAGCAACCGTGGTCTTTCGCTGCCTTCACCACTTCGCGCACGCGCTCGGCCGAGCCGATATTGCCGGGATTGATGCGCAGGCAGGCTGCACCCGCCTTCGCCGCCTCGATGGCGCGTTTGTAGTGGAAATGGATGTCGGCGACGATCGGCACTTTTGAGGCCTTCACGATCGCCGGCAGTGCTGCGGTCGATTCCTCGTCGGGACAGGAGACGCGCACGATGTCGGCGCCGGCATCCTCGAGCTCGCGGATCTGCTTGATCGTCGCTGCCGCATCGGAGGTAAGCGTGTTCGTCATCGACTGCACGGTGATCGGCGCATCGCCGCCGACCGGCACCTTGCCGACGTAGATCTTTCGGCTCTTGCGCCTGTGGATATCGCGATAGGGACGAACACTCATGATTTTATCCTTGTTCCGATCTTAGCGGGCCGGGCTCACTGGCTTCCGGCCGAAACGGATTTCAGCTGGGCAACATCCAGCGGCAAGTCGCGTTTCACCAGACCAACCGAGCCGAGGGCTGCCAATGCCTGACCATCGATCAGGATGTCCAGCCCGCCGATATTGCCGGTGGTAAGCAGCAGCCCCGGCTGATTCGGCACTTCGATAGTCTGGCCCGCACGCAAGACCGCGGAGTAATAGGATTTCCCGGCTTTGTCATATATCTGCACCCAGCTGTCCATGCGGGCCGTGAGCTTCACATGGGCTCCGGGATTGGAAACGACAACCTGCCCTGCCGGTTTTGTCGCGCCACTAGCCGGGGCAGCCTGGCCCCCCGCCGCGGTAGCGCTCGACGCTGGCACGGCGGGCGCCGGCGGAGCCGCTGGAACAGCAGCCGGCGTACCGGCGGCCGTGCTCGACATCGCATTGCTGGCCATCTGGCTCGATGTTGCCGCCGCCTGGGTTGACGCCGCCTGGGCGGCGGCAATCAGCACATCGATCTCGCTGGGTAGCGGCGGCAGATCACCCGGATTGACCAGCACCGTCGTCGCCGGCGGAGGTGGCGGCGGTGGAGGGGCTGGTGCAGCAGCCACAGACGCCGGCGCAGCCGGATGGGTTGGCGTGGTACCCGCGTTGGCACCTGCCGCGGCGCCCGGTTTCGCCTCGCCCGGCGCGTTCGCACTGGCGGTGTTTGTTTCAGCCTGGCCGCCAAGAAACGCGCGCAACTGCGTTGGCACCGCCGGCACGAGGTCGAGCAGGCTCTTCTGGCGGTCGGCGAGGTAATACCAGACGCCATAAGCCATCACGGCGAGGAAGCCGGAGAGCAGCAGCACGGCACCGCCCGGAATCTTTCCTTCGGTCGCCAGCGACGGGAAGATCAGCTGAACGTGACGATCCATCCCGGCGATTTCTTCGCGGAAACGGCGCACCATCTCCTCGCCGTCGAGTCCGAGATAATCGGCATAGCTGCGCACGAATCCCGAGGCATAGGTCAGGCCCGGCAAATCCTTGAAGCGCCCATCCTCGATCGCCTTCAGGTAGGCAAGGCGGATATGGAGTTGGCCCGCAACGGTATCGAGATCCTGACGGAAGCTTTCGCGCTTCTTGCGCAGCACCATGCCCACGGTTTCACGCGGAGGCGCTGGCGCATCGCCAGCTGCTTCACTGCCCTGCACTTGCGGCGTATCGGTCCTGTATTGCGGTTCCATCTCGACCAAATTCCTGGTCCCGCCGCAGGGGCGCCCAATCGCGCCAATGAGGCATTTGCCAGCACCGCCGCCCTCCCCCGCGAGGCGGATTTCGGTCGGGGCCAAGCTCTACGCGGTTTCTACCAAATGGGGGCCTGCCAGGGCAATCCTAGATCACTCTGGTTGCAGCATTTTTTCGGGCTAGAGGACGACGCCGTGGTCTTTCGCAAAAGCCAGGAGATCGCGCCGGAGCCCGCCATGGCCCTGCGTAACGCGCTGGGTCAGGTAGGACTGGAGTTGCCCGATATCCAGGCTGCGCAGCATGGTCTTGACCGGGCCGATGGCCGACGGCGCCATGGACAGACGATAGAGGCCCAGTCCCAGCAGCGCCATCGCCTCGAGCGGGCGCCCGGCCATCTCGCCGCAGACCGAGATCGGTCTTCCTGCCTCGGCACAGCGCGCCACGAGCTGGGCGATCAGCCGCAGCATCGCGGGCGATAGCGAATCGTAGCGACCGGCCAGGCGCGGATTGCCCCGATCGCTGGCGAAGAGGAACTGCGCCAGATCGTTGCTGCCCACGGAAATGAAATCCGCCTGGCGCAACAGCTCGGGCAGCTGCCAAAGCAGCGAAGGCACTTCCAGCATGGCGCCCAGCTCCAGCTTTGCCGGCAGGCGCTGGCGGCGCTGACGCGCGCGTGACAGTTCGAGATCGACGAGGTTGCGCGCGGCGCGAAACTCGTCGGCGGTGGCGATCATCGGGAACATGATGCGCAGCGGCCGATCGGCCGCGGCGGCGATCAACGCGCGCAACTGATGGCGCATGAGGTTGGGCAGATCGAGGCCGATGCGCAGCGCGCGCCAGCCAAGCGCCGGGTTCTCCTCGCCTTCGCGCGGCCAATAGGGAAGCACCTTGTCGCCGCCGACATCGAGCGTGCGGAAGATCACCGGCCTGTCTTCCGCCTGCTCGTACACCCGGCGATAAAACTCCGTCTGCTGGCCGACATCGGGAAAACTGTCGCGCACCATGAAGGCTATTTCGGTGCGGTAGAGGCCCACGCCTTCGGCGCCGCTCGGCTCGAGATGCTGCATGTCGATCAGGAGACCGGCATTGATCGAGAGCGAAATGGCAACGCCATCGCGGCTGACGGCAGGCAGCGTTCGTTCGTCGGCGAATGTCGCGCGGCGCTGCGCCTTTAGCGCCATGCTCTCCTGCACTTTCTCCTCGATATCCTCGCCCGGCCGCACAAACAGCTGGCCGTTGTCAGCATCGACGATAAGGCGGTCACCCGGCTCGATGCGCGTCAACGCACCGTCGACGCGGCCCAGTACCGGCAAGTCGAGCGCGCGCGCAACGATGGCCACATGCGAGTTTGACGAGCCTTCTTCCAGCACCACGGCGCGCAACCTCCTGCGCTCGAATTCCAGAAGCTCGGCCGGTCCCAGATTGCGGGCGATCAGCACGGTCTTTTCCGGCAAGGCGGTGGTGACAGCGCCGCCCGCCAGATGGCGCAGCAAGCGGTCCGCCATATGGTCGAGATCGGCGAGGCGCTCGCGCAGGTACGGATCGACGACCTGGGCCATGCGGGCCTTGGCGTCGTTCTGCACCTTCAACACCGCGCCTTCCGCGGTGAGGCCCCCGGCAATCGCCTCGTTCAGCCGCTCGCGCCAGCCGCGGTCTTGCGCGAACATGCGATAGGCTTCGAGGATGTCGCGTGGCTCGCCGCCGGAAGCAAAATCGTCGCGCGCCAGCAGATCGTCGAGGGAGCGGCTGAGGCCCGCCAGAGCGACATGCAGCCGTTCGCGTTCGCTCGCCGGATTTTCCGCCACGATATCGGCCAGGGTCGGGCGCGGCTTGTGCAACACGGCGCGGCCGATGGCGAGACCCGGACAGAGAGCCAGTCCCTCCAGGCGCGTGGGCAACAGCCCGATGCCCTCGGTCGGACGCGTCTCGCTGCGCGGCACCAGATCGCCGCTGGCCACCAGCTCGGCCAGCACCATGGCGATGGTCTCCAGCGCCTCGATCTCCTCCTCGCTGTAGTTGCGGGCCTTCCGGTTCTGCACGACCAGCACGCCGATCACCCGGCCGCCTCGCAGGATCGGCACGCCCATCAGGGATTTGTAGATTTCTTCGCCCGTCTCCGGACGGTAGGCAAAATTCGGATGCGCTTGCGCATCGGCCAGCGCCAGCGGCCTTGCGTGGCTCGCAATGTCGCCCACCAGTCCTTCACCGACCCTGAGGCGCGTGCGGTGGACGGCCTCGGCCTTCAGGCCCTCCGTGGCGAAAAGCTCCAATACCTCGCCGGGCCGCATGACATAGGCCGAGCAGACCTCCGCCACCATGTCTGCCGCGATGACGCGCACGATCTGCTGCAGGCGCTTTTCGGCGCTGCCGCCTTCGGCCATCAGGCTGCGCAGGCGGCGTAACAACAGCCGGGCGCCGGTGGTGGCGACGCCCCCGGCGCTCATCAGTCGGCCGCCCCGGCAATGGCGCCGGGGGCGCTTGTGGACCTGGCCTGGCGCGCGGCGAGCGCACGGATCGCCTGGCCAACGAGTTCATCGAGGATGACCTGCGTGGTCTGCTCGCTGGTCACCATGCCCACGCTCTGCCCCGCCATCAGCGAGCCGGTATGCACATCGCCATCGATCACGGCCCGGCGCAGCGCGCCGGCCCAGAAATGCTCGATCTCCAGCGCTGCGGCCTTCTGGTCGAATTCACCGCGATCGACCTTGTCGATGACGGCGCGCTGCGCTTCCTGGAAGCGCCGGGTGGCGGCGTTGGCGATAGCCCGCACGGGAATGACAGGAAAGCGCGGATCGAGCTGCACGGACGGAACGGCATCGCGGGCCGAAGCGCGGATGAAGGCCTGTTTGAACTTCGGATGGGCAATCGATTCCGTGGCGCAGACGAAGCGCGTGCCGAGCTGCACGCCCGAGGCACCCATCTCGAGATAGCCGACGACCGCTTCGCCGCGGCCGATGCCGCCGGCGACAAAGATCGGTACATCCGGCACCTCGGGCAGAATTTCCTGGGCCAGAACCGATGTGGAAACGGGGCCAATATGGCCACCCGCCTCCATGCCCTCGATGATCAGGGCATCGGCGCCGGAGCGCACCAGCTTCTTGGCGAGAACGAGGGCCGGCGCGAAGCAAACGAGTTTGGCGCCGCCGTTCTTCACCCGCTGGATGGCACCGCCCGGGGGCAGGCCCCCCGCCAGCACGATGTGGCTCACCTTGTGCTGCAGGCAGACGTCGATCAGCTGGTTGAGCTGGGGATGCAGGGTGATCAGGTTGACGCCGAAGGGCTGCCGGGTCAGGGCCGCGGTCGCAGCTATCTCTGCCGACAGCAGCGCCGGCGTCATGGATCCCGAGGCGATGACGCCGAAACCGCCGCCATTGGAGATGGCGGAGACGAGATGGCGTTCGGATACCCAGGTCATGGCACCGCCCAGGATCGCGAAACGGCAGCCGAGGAACTCCGCCCCCCGGCGCCAGAGCTTGTCGAGATGCGCGCGGGCCGCGCGCTCTCTCAGGCTGTCCTTACTGGGCGTCGAGTCCATATGCGGTATGCAGACTGCGCACGGCGAGCTCGGTGTATTCCTCGGCGATCAGCACGCTGATCTTGATCTCCGATGTCGAGATCACCTGGATGTTGATCCCCTTCTCCGCCAGTGCGCGGAACATGCGTTGGGCGATGCCGGCGTGGCTTCGCATGCCAACGCCGATGACCGAAACCTTGACCACATTGGGATCGGATTGCAGGGCGGCAAATTTCAGCTCGTTATGGCGGCCGTTCAGCACCTGCTTGGCGCGCTCGATATCCGCCTTGGCGACGGTGAAGGTAAGGTCGGTGGTGTCGCCGCGCTCCGACGTGTTCTGGACGATCATGTCGACGTTGATGTTCGCCTCGGCCAGGGGCCCGAAGATGGAGGCTGCAACACCGGGGCGATCCGGCACCTGGATCAGGGTTATCTTTGCTTCATCGCGGCTATAGGCAATGCCGCTCACCAGTTCCTGTTCCACGATCTCTTCCTCATCCACGACCAGCGTGCCGGGCCGGTCGACAAAGCTGGACAGCACCTGCAACCGCACATGGTGCTTCATCGCCATTTCAACGGAGCGAATCTGCAGCACTTTGGCGCCGAGCGACGCCATTTCCAGCATTTCTTCGTAGGTGATCTTATCGAGCTTGCGCGCCTTGGCAACGATGCGCGGATCGGTGGTGTAGACACCGTCGACATCTGTGAAAATATCGCAGCGATCGGCGCCAAGTGCTGCGGCCAGCGCCACGGCAGAAGTGTCTGAGCCGCCGCGTCCAAGCGTCGTCACCCGGTTGTCGGACCCGCGTCCCTGGAAGCCGGTGACCACCGGCACCTCGCCCCGGCTCATGCGCTTCTCGAGTTCGGCTGTCTCAATCCGCCGGATGCGTGCCTTGCCATGGGCATCGTCGGTCTCGATCGGGATCTGCCAGCCCTGCCATGAGCGCGCGCTGATGCCGAGCTCCTGCAGAGCCAGAGCCAACAGGCCGCTGGTCACCTGTTCCCCCGCCGCGACCACGGTGTCGTACTCCCGCGCGTCGTGGAGCGGGGCAATCGCGTTGGTCCATCCGACGAGCTGATTCGTGGTGCCGGCCATGGCCGAAACCACGACGGCAGCCTCATGCCCGGCATCGATCTCTCGCTTGACCCGCTGGGCGACCGCCTGGATGCGCGGCACATCGGCCAGCGATGTACCGCCGAATTTCATCACGATGCGGGACTTGCCGGCCGCCTTGGTCATCGGTCGTTCCACGAGATCGGGGAATCGGCAATTTCAACGGAAAGCCGCGCCGGTTGCCGGACGGGCGGCGCGTATCCATACTCAATTCCGCCGGAGGGAAGCAAGGCCCGATGCCCCGATTCCCTTGATCCGGCTGGAAAATCGAGAGCGGCGATGGGCGAAACGGCGGCAACAGCGGCCAGAAGCGTCGATCCGGCGGAAATCGCCAAATTTGCCGCAATGGCGGAAGCCTGGTGGGACCCGCAGGGCAAGTTCCGGCCGCTTCACCGCCTGAACCCCGCCCGGCTGACCTATATCCGGGATTCCTGTGCCGCCCGATTCAAGCGCGATGGCAAGAAGGCGCGGCCACTATCGGGCCTGAAGGTTGTCGATATCGGCTGCGGCGGCGGCCTGCTCTGCGAGCCCCTGGCGCGGCTTGGGGCAAACGTCACCGGCATCGATGCCGGCAAAGAAACGATTGCGATCGCGCGAAGCCACGCAGCCGAGAGCGAACTCGCAATCGACTATCGCCAGGGGACAGCGGAGACGCTGGCCGAAGCGGGCGAACAGTTTGACCTGGTGCTGTGCAGAGAAAGCGGCGAGGATTTGGGTATTGTGACGGACTGCCTGGAATTGGGCGGCCC
>CAZQLF010000064.1:8022-9566 GCA_964594035.1 uncultured Rhodospirillaceae bacterium
GCGATCCAGCCGGTTTCATGGCGGCCTGCGCCCGGCTCGTCGCACCCGGCGGGTTGCTGATCGTTGCCACGCTGAACCGGACGGCGAAGTCCTTCGCCTTCGCCATCGTCGGCGCCGAATACGTGCTGCGCTGGCTGCCGCGCGGAACCCACGACTGGCGGCGCTTCCTGCGCCCTTCGGAGCTGGCGGCCATGGTGCGCGGCCAGGGGCTTTCTCTCAGCGAAGCGATGGGCGTCGTCTACAGCCCGCTGGGCGACAGCTGGCGGCTGTCGGGAAGAGATCTCGACGTCAATTACATGCTGAAATTCGAAAGAAGCGCAGCGCGCGCCTAGTCGTTGCGACGTCAGCTATCGTGGCGGGGCAACCAGGGAATGCGGGCGAACTCCACGCCCTCTTCCGCCAGCTCGTGAGCTTCTTCCTTGGATGTCTCACCATAGATGCCGCGCGGATCCGTCTCACCGTAATGGATCTTGCGCGCCTCCTCGGCGAATTTCTCGCCGACATAGTCGCAATTGGCCTCGACCTTTGTCCGCAGCTCGGTGAGCTCCTTGCGCAGCTTGGCCGACATGGCGGCCATTTCCCTGGAGGGCGCCTCAGGCTTCGCTTCCGGCGCCCCTTTGCCGGCGATGCGCGGCGCCATGGGCGCCTTGGCGATCCTGGTGCTGCCGCAATCGGGACAGGCAACCTTCTTCGCGGACATCTGGCGGTCGGCGGTGTTGCTGTCGCGAAACCACGCTTCGAACACGTGGCCCTTGGCGCATTTGACGTCGAAAAGGATCATCGAGCCGCTACTCTATAGTCCAACTGTCACAATAGATGGCGAAACTTTGCCCGCCCGGCAAGAACCCTCCCCCTGGATTTTACGCTTTCTGCCCGTGGTGTTGCCGGGCGGCAAAGCGCTGGATGTCGCCGCCGGCAGCGGCCGGCATAGCCGCCTGCTGCTCGACCACGGGCTTGCCGTCGCGGCCATCGACCGCGATCCCGACCAGCAGCCCGATGCCGCCGGCCTGACGAAGATCAGAGCCGATCTCGAGACCGGCGCTCCCTGGCCGCTCGGCAACCAAATGTTCGATCTGGTGGTGGTGACGAACTATCTGCACCGCCCGATCCTGGGCAGCATCATTGGTGCGGTCGCACCCGGCGGGCTGCTGCTTTACGAGACGTTCGCAATCGGCAACGAGCGCTTTGGCAAACCGAGCAACCCGGATTTTCTGCTGCGGCCAGGCGAGCTCAAGGAGGCCGTGACCGGCCGTCTCGAGGTCATCGATTTTGAGGAAGTGGAGCTGGGCGCGCCGCGCCCGGCGGTGATGCAGCGGATCGCCGCCAGAGCAAGATCGGATCAGGTTGCCCCAACCTGATCCGTGGATCTTGCTCTGATTCAAATAAGCAGCAGCTGATTCACGCCTCACGTTGAAGCAACGTGAGGCGATCAGACGCTGGGCTCCTGCTTCAAGAACGCGGGCGGCGATCCCAAAAAAACTACTTCGGCTGTTTCACAGTGCGCAGATAGGGCTTCAGCGTCTTGAAGCCGGCGGGATATTTCG
>CAZQLF010000065.1:0-9495 GCA_964594035.1 uncultured Rhodospirillaceae bacterium
GCACCGACATCGAGAGCATCCTGATCATCGGCGCCGGGCCGATCGTCATCGGGCAAGCCTGCGAGTTCGACTATTCCGGCGCCCAGGCCTGCAAGGCGCTGAAGGCCGAAGGCTATCGCGTCGTCCTGGTGAACTCGAACCCGGCCACGATCATGACCGATCCGGAGCTGGCCGATGCCACCTACATCGAGCCGATCACGCCGGACATCGTGGCCCGCATCATCGAGCGCGAGAAACCCGACGCGCTGCTGCCCACCATGGGTGGGCAGACGGCGCTGAATACTGCCATGGCGTTGCACCGCTCCGGCAAGCTGAAAGAGCTCGGTATCGAGATGATCGGCGCCAACGCGCGCGCCATCGAGATGGCCGAGGACCGCGAGCTGTTCCGCCAGGCGATGACCCGCATCGGTCTCGACAGCCCCAAGGGCCGCATGGTGGCGAGCTATGACGAGGCGCTGGCGACCCTGGAGGTGACCGGCCTTCCTGCGGTCATTCGCCCCTCCTTCACCCTGGGCGGCACCGGTGGTGGCATCGCCTACAACCGCGACGAATTCGAGGCCATCGCCAAGGGCGGCCTGCGCGCCTCGCCCGTCGGCACGGTGCTGATCGAGGAATCGGTGCTGGGCTGGAAGGAATTTGAGATGGAGGTCGTGCGCGACCGCGCCGACAACTGCATCATCGTCTGCTCGATCGAGAACGTCGATCCGATGGGCGTGCATACCGGCGACAGCGTCACCGTGGCGCCAGCGCTGACCCTGACTGACAAGGAATACCAGATCATGCGCAACGCCTCGATCGCGGTGCTGCGCGAAATCGGGGTCGATACCGGCGGATCGAACGTGCAGTTCGCGGTGAATCCCGCTGATGGGCGGCTGGTCATCATCGAGATGAATCCCCGCGTCTCGCGGTCCTCGGCGCTCGCCTCCAAGGCGACCGGCTTTCCGATCGCCAAGGTCGCGGCCAAACTCGCCGTCGGCTACACGCTCGATGAGCTCGCCAACGACATCACCAAGGTGACACCGGCTTCCTTCGAGCCGACCATCGACTATGTCGTGGTCAAGATGCCGCGCTTCACCTTCGAGAAGTTCGCCGGCGCCGAAGCGTTGCTCACCACCTCGATGAAATCCGTAGGCGAGGCCATGGCCATCGGCCGCAGCTTCGCCGAAGCGGCACAGAAGGCGCTGCGTTCGATGGAGACCGGCCTGACCGGCTTCGATGACATTGCGCTGGATGACGCCGCCGCCGCCAAGCGCGCCCTGGCCCAGGCCACGCCCGACCGCCTGCTCACCATTGCGCAGGCTTTCCGCCTCGGCTTGAGCGTTGAGGAAGTGGCGGCGGCCTGCCGCTACGATCCCTGGTTCCTGCGCGAAGTCGAGGCGATCGTCGCGGCGGAGGCCAAGGTCAAAGCAAATGGTTTGCCCGCCGCTGCGGAAGGTTTGGCGCGACTGAAGCAGATGGGCTTCAGTGATGCGCGGCTCGCGGCGCTCACCAGCATCGAGGAAAGCGCCGTGGCCGAGCGGCGCCATGCCCTCAAGGTGCGGCCCGTCTACAAGCGCATCGATACCTGCGCCGGCGAGTTCGCCTCGGCCACGCCGTATATGTACTCCTGCTACGTGCCCGGCGCCGACGCGAAGGATGCATGTGAGGCCGATCCTAGCGACCGGCGCAAAGTGATTATCCTGGGCGGCGGACCCAACCGCATCGGCCAGGGCATCGAGTTCGACTATTGCTGCGTCCATGCCGCCTATGCGCTGCGCGAGGCAGGCATCGAGACCATCATGGTCAACTGCAATCCGGAGACTGTGTCGACGGATTACGATACGTCCGACCGGCTCTATTTCGAGCCGCTCACGGCCGAGGATGTCATCGAGCTCGCCAGCGTCGAGCAGCGGCGCGGCACATTGCTCGGCTGCATCGTGCAGTTCGGCGGCCAGACGCCGCTGAAGCTCGCCGCCGCACTGGAACAGGCAAATATCCCGATCCTCGGCACCTCGCCCGACGCCATCGATCTCGCCGAGGATCGCGAGCGCTTCCAGAAACTGCTGGCGAAGCTGGGCCTGCGACAACCGGCCAACGGCATTGCACGCACCATCGAGGAAGCGCGCAAGGTTGCGTTTGCCATCGGCTATCCGGTGGTGATCCGCCCCTCCTACGTCCTGGGCGGGCGTGCCATGGAAATCGTCCATAGCGAGGACGAGCTGCTGCGCTACATGGGGCGCGCCGTGCAGGTCTCCGGCAAGAATCCGGTGCTGATCGATTCGTATCTGCAGGATGCGATCGAGGTCGATGTCGACGCGGTCGCCGACCGCAAGGATGTCTTCGTCGCCGGCGTCATGGAGCACATCGAGGAGGCCGGCATCCACTCCGGCGATTCCGCCTGCTCGCTACCGCCCTATACGCTATCGAACGGAATCGTTGCCGAAATCGAGCGCCAGACCCAGGCGCTGTCCCGCGGCCTCAATGTCGTCGGGCTGATGAACACGCAGTTTGCCGTGAAGGGATCCGAGATCTATGTGCTGGAGGTCAATCCCCGCGCCAGCCGAACCGTGCCTTTCGTTGCCAAGGCGACCGGCAACCCGATCGCCAAGATCGCGGCACGCATCATGGCGGGCGAAGCGCTGGCGGATTTCCATCTCGCCAAACCGACGCATCGTCACACGGCCGTGAAGGAAGCTGTCTTCCCCTTCGCGCGCTTCCCCGGTGTCGACGTGATCCTCGGACCGGAAATGAAATCGACCGGCGAAGTGATGGGTCTCGATTTCAGCTTCGCGCGCGCCTATGCCAAGTCGCAGCTCGGCGCGGGCCTGCGGCTACCCGCCAACGGCACGGTCTTCGTCTCGGTCAAGGACAAGGACAAGCCGGCGATGATCGAGCCCTGCAAGAAACTTGCCAGCCTCGGCTTTCACCTGATCGCAACCGATGGCACCGCAAAGTATTTGGCCGAGTGTGGCATTGCCGTGCAGCGCATCAACAAGGTGTCGGAAGGCCGGCCCCATATCGTCGATGCTATGAAGGACGGCACGATCCAGCTCGTCTTTAATACGACGGAAGGCGCGCAAGCGATTGCGGACAGTTTCTCTTTGCGCCAGGCGGCCCTGTTGGGCGGAATCGCCTATTGCACAACCGTGCCCGGCGCGCGGGCGACTGTGGCGGCCATCGCCGATCTCGCCAGCGGCGAGCTTGAAGTCGCCCCCCTGCAAGCTTACTTTTAACGGCTTGGATCCGCCGGACGGGCGGCTTTCGGCCGCCCGGGGTGGGTTTTTTGCGCAATTGGGATGTCCCACCAGCACAAGAAGTTGACGTTTCGATGCAGAAGATACCCATGACCGCGGACGGCTACGCCCGTCTCGAAGAAGAACTGAGGCACCTGAAATCGGTGGAGCGCCCGGCCGTCATCCGTGCGATCGCCGAAGCGCGCGATCATGGCGATCTCTCGGAGAATGCCGAGTATCACGCCGCGCGCGAACGCCAGAGTTTCATCGAGGGCCGCCTCAGCGAGCTGGAAGACAAGATCAGCCGCGCCGACGTCATCGATGTTGCCAAACTCGGCGGCAAGCAGGTGAAGTTCGGCGCCACGGTCACGCTGGTGGATGAGGATACCGACGAGAAGACCGCCTATCAGATCGTCGGCCAGGACGAGGCCGACATCAAAACCAAGCGCCTCTCCATCACCTCGCCGCTCGCCCGCGCGCTCATCGGCAAGCAGGTCGGCGATTCCGTGGAGGTCGCGACCCCGGGCGGCTCGAAGGTCTACGAGATCGTAAAAGTCCAGTTCAAGTAGCGGCAACCGCCTGGTGTCCTGCCCCAGAAATTCGCACTCGAATTTCTGGGATAAGCAGGCAATTGGTTCCACCATCTTGCCTTGCCAAACAACAGGCTCCCGATGAAGTCGTAGAGAGCGAGATTCGGAGACAGAGTGCTACTCCCGCTCGCCCTTCGGCGGCTCGACGGGAATGGGAACGCCCGGTTCGGTCTTGGTGCTGCGAATGGCGAGCGCCGTCTTCACATGACTCACATTCGGCGCCGGCGTCAGCTTGCTGGTGAGGAAGCGCTGATAGGCATCCCAGTCGGTGGCGACGATGCGCAGCAGGAAATCCGCCTCGCCTGCCAGCATGTGACACTCGCGCACTTCGGGATATGACGCCATGAGCTGCTCGAAGGCGCGCAGATCCGCCTCGGCCTGGCTGGAAAGTCCAACCTGGGCAAAGACAGTGACGGAGAAGCCCAACGCCTCGGCATTGATCTCGGCGTGATAGCCTTTGATCAGCCCGGCTTTTTCCAGCGCCCGCACGCGGCGCAGACAAGGCGGCGCGGAAATTCCTGCCCGTTTGGCCAATTCGACATTGGTCATACGTCCCTTGTCCTGCAGATCGTGCAGGATGCGCCGGTCGATGCGATCGAGCTTTACTCGACGCATGATTCGCCTCCAATCCCGGGTCGTTGAGTAATTATATTACGAGGTAGGGGTGGGGCGAAAGGCTCTGTCAAATTTGGCCACAGCCAACGCGGAGCCGGGCCCTGCGCCGCCACCCGTTGATGCGGCGACCCTGTACTGGCCCCATATCTGGCCCTGACTGGCTCCATTTCAAGCGGCTGCAAGCCTTGTGCCACTGTCATGCCGCCTTTATCTTTCAAGAACTCCCCGGCTAAACCGATGCCAGTTCTGGCTTCCGTCGAGCCACGAAGGAATCCGCCCATGCGTGAAACGCATCGCTCGAAGGTTCTGATCATCGGTTCCGGACCTGCGGGCTATACCGCCGCCATCTATGCGGCGCGTGCCAATCTTCAGCCGATCCTGGTCCAGGGTCTGCAGCCCGGCGGACAGATGACCATCACCACCGATGTGGAGAATTATCCGGGGTTCGCCGATGTCATTCAGGGTCCTTGGCTCATGGACCAGATGCAGGCCCAGGCCGAGCATGTCGGCGCGCGGATCTGCAGCGACATCATCACCAATGTCGACCTCAGCAAGCGGCCGTTCCGCGCTGAGGGCGACAGCGGCGACACTTATTTCGGCGACACCCTGATCATCGCGACCGGCGCGCAGGCGCGTTGGCTGGGATTGGCGAGCGAGCAGAAATTCCGCGGCGGCGGCGTCTCGGCCTGTGCCACATGCGATGGATTCTTTTTCCGCGGCAAGGAGGTCTGCATCGTCGGCGGCGGCAACACCGCGGTCGAGGAAGCGATCTTCCTGACCCATCACGCCAGCAAGGTGACGCTGATCCATCGCCGCGACACGCTGCGCGCCGAAAAGATTATGCAGGATCGCCTGTTCGCCAACCCCAAGATCAGTTTCGTCTGGGACAGCACGGTGGACGAGGTGCTGGGCGAAGGCGAGCCCGCCGTGGTGCGCGGCGTGAAGCTGCGCAATGTGAAGACTGGTGCCTTTTCCGAAGTCAAATGCGACGGCCTTTTCGTCGCCATCGGCCACACGCCCTCGACCGAGCTCTTCAAGGGAAAGCTGGAAATGGATGGCGAAGGCTACCTCATCAGCAAACCGGACAGCACGGCGACGGCCATTCCTGGTGTCTTCGCCGCGGGCGATGTGAAGGACCGGATTTTCCGCCAGGCGGTGACGGCCGCCGGCATGGGCTGCATGGCGGCGCTGGAAGCCGATCGCTTTCTGGCCCTGGCTGGAACAGCCGATGCCGCGGCCGATGAAAAAGGTGGGGCGAAGAGCGTCGCCGCGGAATGATGGATTGGGACAAGCTGCGCATATTCCACGCTGTCGCCGAAGCGGGGAGCTTCACCCATGCCGGTGAGGCTCTGAATCTCAGCCAGTCGGCAGTAAGCCGCCAGATCAGCGCGCTCGAAGAGAGCGTTTCGGTTCCCCTGTTCCACCGCCATGCGCGCGGATTGATTCTCACCGAGCAGGGCGAGCTGCTCTATCGCACGGCGCATGAAGTGTTTGCCAAGCTGGCGATGGCGGAAGCGCAGCTTTCGGAGAGCAAGGATCGGCCCAAGGGCCAGCTCAAGGTGACGACCACGGTCGCGCTGGGTTCAACCTGGCTGACGCCGCGCATGGGCGAGTTCCTCGAGGTCTATCCCGACGTCACCGTCGATCTGCTGCTGGACGATCGCGAACTCGATCTCTCCATGCGGGAAGCGGATGTCGCCATCCGCATGGCCCCGCCGCGGCAACCCGAGCTTATCCAGCGCCATCTGATGACTGTGCATATGCATGTCTATGCCGCGCCCAGCTACATCAAGCGCTACGGCTTGCCGAAATCGGCCGATGAGCTGGAGAACCACAAGGTCATCGTCTATGGCGAGGAGACAAGGCCGCCGGTGCCCGATACCAACTGGCTGCTGCGACTCGGCGTGAAGGGCGATGGCCGGCGCAGACCGTGTCTTACGGTCAACAACGTCTACGCGATCCAACGCGCGGCGGAAGCGGGGCTCGGTCTGGCGGCGCTTCCAGAATTCATCGTGCTGGGGAACTCGAATCTGGTGCGCGTGCTGCCGGAAGTCGAAGGTCCGCGCATCGATGCGTATTTCGTGTATCCGGAAGAACTGAGGAATTCCAAGCGCATACAGGTCTTCCGCGACTTCCTCCTGCGCAAAGTCGCCGAAGCGGAACACTAACTCAGGCGTGAGGGTTGTATGTCTGGTGCCCAGCCCCCATTTGATGGGTTAGGGCATCGACATGCGACATCTGCATGGCTCGTTTGTGATTTTGACTCTGGTCGGGGTTTAAAACTCAACTAAAGTACGACAGGTGTTGCATAGCAACACTGTGACATTTCGGCAACAGTTGGTTGCCAACCGAGGTTTGAGCGCGATGCTCAAACAAGGGTCTTCGGATCCTACGTCTCCCAGACGTGAAGCCTCCCTGTTTGACTTGCCGGGTCCTTCGGGACCCGGCTTTTTTCTTTGGGGCTTTCGCTCACGCGCTCACGAAGGTGGCCAGATGTGTTGACGGCCGAGGTCAGCCTCGACATCCGCCTGTCTGTTTTTCGCAGCGGCCAGGAACTTGTCGGCATCGGACGAATGCCCAAGGCGGCGTTCGGCCAGCGAGAGACCGTATAGTGCGTATGAACTGTCAGGGTCGGTCAGCAACACCGTGTTGAAATCGTCAACCGCCTTGCTGAACTGATCGGCGCGCAGGTAAGCCCAGCCACGGCTGTTCCATGTGTTCGAATCGGTGGGATCCAGCTTCAAAGACCGGCTGCAATCCTCGATGGCGTGAATGGCGTCGTCCATTGCAATGCGCAGCCAGCAGCGATTGTTGTATGCCGTAGCAAACTCCGCTTTTCGCGCAATTGCTTGATCGAATTCCCATCTCGCCTTGTTGAAATCACCCATGCTCGCATAGGTGATGCCGAGGTTATTGAAGGCATCGGCATCGTTCTCATTCAAGCGAAGCGCTTCGTTGCAATCCCGGAGCGCGCGATCGTAGTAACCTTCGTTGTTGTCGATCCAGCACCGGTGTTCGAACGCCTCAGCATTGCCCGGATTTAGCTAGATCGCCTTGTCGCAATCTTGCATGGCAAGAGCCAGATCGCCGGCCTCGTTTTCCGCGTGGCATCGATTGACATAGGGCCACGATTCATCGCCCTCCGGATACACCCCCGACTCGATGACCCTTGTACAGTATTCAATTTTGAGCTTCGGATTACTTTCGCGCGCGCAACCGTCGACGTTGGGATCGGCTGCTTGCGGGCGAGGTGCGGTCGCTACCAGCAAAATGAAGGCAAGTACCCCTGCCCTGACGTGCGCGGTCATGAAGTACCCCCGGATAGCATGCTTATTCTACGGCCCACGCACGCAAAAGTAAGTACGTCGAAGGGTGCTGCGTCTCTCAGGCGAAGTGCACATCTTCGATATGCCGTCCGCAAAAAAGCAAACCGCCGCCGGAGCATCGGCGGCGGCTCACTCTCGAAGGCATGATTTGGAACTAGCCGTTGCGCCAGCCGCGGCGGGACGCTCCAGAATGTCCCTCCGAATCGCCGAACCAACCGCCATACCCGCGGCCCCGGCGGCCACGATAATCGTCATCATCCTCGTGCCGGCTGCGACTGCTGCTGCGATAGCCGCCGCCGCGCTCGTCGCGATCGTCATAGCGGCCTGAAGAAACACGGTATATCCCATGCAGCAGATTTCCACTTCAGTTTGGCGCGCGCTGCCCGCGCTGTTATTGTCATGGAATGATGGTGGGGACAGACAAGAAGGCCAAACCCGCCCATTGGCCCTCTTATGAGGTGACCGACTACGCGGTCGTCGCGGCCGCGCCCGAACTGCGCATGGTCATGATCACGCTGGGGCCGGGGCAAGAGGTGCCTTGGCACTGGCACACCAACATCGCCGACCGTTTCTTCTGCATGCAGGGGCCGATGGTGATCGAGACCCGCGCGCCGCGCGAGGTGTTCCGCCTCGAGCCGGGAGAGACCTGTACGATACCGCCGAAGCGCGCCCATCGCGTGACGGGAGAAAACATGGGCCCCTGCAAGTTCAGCGTGCTCCAGGGCGTCGGCACCTACGACTACAATCCGGTCGGCGGCGAATAACGTTTCTTCCACAAGAGAGCAGGCGGCGCTGGTCTCAGGCCCTGGCGAAGAGGCCCTCGCCGAGATAGCCCGATTCCGACTGCACGCCGGGCAGCACGAAGAAGAAACCGCCGCCCACCGGCTTGATGTATTCCTCCAGCGGCTCGCCATTCAGGCGCTGCTGGACACCGATGAATCCCTTCTCCAGATCCGACTGGAAGCAGACGAAAAGCAGGCCCATGTCGAGCTGGCCCGCGCGGGTGACGCCACGCGAATAGTTGTAGGGCCGGCGCAGGATGATGCTGCCGGCCGTCTCCGTCGTGCGCGGGTTGGCACGACGAATATGCGCATCCAGCGGCATCATCTCGCCATCAGGATCGTTCGAATAATCCGGCAGGTCATGTTCGTTTGCCATGCCGAGCGGAGCACCACTCGCCTTGTCGCGGCCAAGGATCGATTCCTGTTCCTGCAGCGGCGCGCGGTCCCAGCGTTCGACGAAGGTGCGGATGATGCGCACCACCTGATAGCTGCCGCCGGTCGCCCAATCCGGTTCGCCGCTATCCCTCTGCACCCAGACCACGTGCTTCATCAGCGCATCGTCGGCTGAAGCGGGGTTGGCCGTGCCGTCCTTGAAGCCCAGCAGATTGCGCTCGGTCTGCTTGCGCTGGCTGGCCCCAGGCAGAAAACCATCGATCTTCCAGCGTACCGACAGGGTGCTGGGCGTGTTCTTGATTATGTCGCGCAGCGCATGGATGTTCACGTCTTCGGAATCCGAGCAGATCTGGATCAGCAGATCGCCATGGGACTGATCGAGCTCCAGCGCGTCGTTGGGGAATGACGGCATACGCTTCAGATGTTTCGGTCGCGTGCCGGCAAGCCCGAAGCGCAGGTCGAACAGTGATGCACCGAGCGCGATGGTCATGGTGAGCCGCCCGGGCAGAACAGTCGCGCCCAGCAGGCCCGATTCCGGCGGCGGAAACTTGGCATCAGTGGTGGCGGCGGGACCCCC
>CAZQLF010000066.1:0-9455 GCA_964594035.1 uncultured Rhodospirillaceae bacterium
GCAATGGCTTCGCCATCGGGTGGTGGCGCGCCGAAATGGGCATAGAAGCGGAAGCAGCGCAGCAGACGCAGCGCATCCTCCTTGATCCGAACGCTGGCCTTGCCGACGAAGCGCACACGGTGCGCCTTCAGATCGGCAATGCCGCCGAACGGGTCAAAGAGCCGGCCGGCGGGCGAACAGGAGAGCGCGTTGAAGGTGAAGTCGCGCCGTGCTGCATCGGCCGTCCAGTCATCGGTGAAGGCGACCTTGGCCCAGCGGCCATCGCTCTCCACGTCGCGGCGCAGCGTGGTCACCTCGAAAGGCTTGTGCAGGGCAATCGCCGTCACCGTGCCATGATCGATGCCCGTGGGTACCGCCTTGAGGCCGGCCGCTTCCAGCAGATGGATCACGCGCTCCGGAGAATCCGGCGTGGCGATATCGATGTCGCCGCCCGGTGCGCGGCCCAGCACCGCATCGCGCACGCAGCCGCCAACGAAGCGCACCTCGCTGCCGCCAGCGCTGAGCGCCGCAATCACGGCGCTCGTGGCTGGTGCGGTCATCCAGGGTTGGGGCGACAGCGTTTCCATCGTCACGTCTCAGTTTCCCGGGGGCGCGTTGCCGGGCGTGTCGAACTGGCCCGGCTGGACCGTGCCGTTGATCAGCTTCGGCGGCTGGTAAACTTCCGACGGCGAAGCGCCACCAAAGAGCGCCAGCGCAGCAAAGGTTGCCCCCACCAGCGCCGCGCCAGCCGCGCCCAGCCAGAGCCAGGGTGTTTCCGGGGTTTCCGGCAGGCCCCGGGCGCGGGCATACAGCACATAAGCGAAATAGATCAAGGTCGGCAGAATCAGTGGCAGGACGATTTCAGCGAGCTGCCTCATGGCTGGCTACCCGTCGGCACAGCTCCCGCCACGGCAGCCGGACCCCACAGCACCTCGGCGAGGTTGACCAGCATCCCGGCCGTTGCGCCCCAGATGTACCGGTTCTGCCAGGGAATGGCCCAGAAGAAGCGCTCGCTGCCTTCAAAGACGCGGCTGTCGCGCCGGCGGTTGGCGGGATCGATGAGGAAGTCGAGCGGGACCTCGAAGACTTCCGCGACTTCATGAGGGTCGGGGCGCAGCAGCAGGGGCGGCGTCACCAGACCGACGACGGGCTCGACGCGAAAGCCGGTGCGCGTGATGTAGGTGTCGAGGCGGCCGAGGATGCGCACGCCCGCGGGATCGAGCCCCACCTCCTCCTGCGCTTCGCGCAGCGCTCCAGCGCGTTCATCGGCGTCTTCGACTTCGATGCGCCCGCCGGGAAAACTGATCTGGCCGCCATGATCGGCGAGATGTGGCGTGCGCAGGGTCAGCAGGATCGATAACCCCCCGGGATGATCGACCAACGCAACGAGCACCGCCGCAGGTACAAGGCTGCGATTGGGAAAGAGATCGGGATTCATGTCGTGATCGCCACGCTGGGCCAATGCTGTCGCATCCTGGGAGCGGCGCACCTTGCCGCTCGCCGCAACAGCAAGGCGGGCGGCGACCTCCTCGGCGGTCAGCCTGCGGGGTCCAACCGCCCCAGGGGAAAGAACCGGCCGCTGCTCCATACGCCGAACTGCTCTCCGTTCTCTTCGCCGAATTCGACCAGTTGATAGAAAACTGGCCGCAGGATGCGCGCCTCCAGCCTGTCGCGGATCAGGATGTAGGGGATCGCCTCGTCGCTCCCCTCCCCCTTGACACCCGCCACTTTGGCGATCCGCAAGGGGTGATCTTCGCCCGCAATCACTTCCTCATCCAGATTGCTGCGAAAAATTAATTTTTGCCTGCGACCGCTGCCCTCCGCCCGTAGTGCCACGGCGGTGAAAGGTACGTCTTCCACTTCCACGCGGCCACGCTCCGCGGGGGTCACGAGCCAATAACTGCCGTCATTTTCTTGCCGCAATGCGCGGGCAAATAGCTTGACCAGGGCTGGCCGGTTTATGGGGGTGCCCTGGTAATACCAGGTGCCGTCACGGGCGATGCGCATGGAAAGTTTTTCGAGCAGCACCGGAAGGCGGGTGGGACCGCCAAGCCCCTGACGCGCTTGTGATTTGCCGCCGCCCTGACCCGTCAGCATACCCATAGGATTCGACGCACTGCCTTTCATCCGTCTATGCTCTTTGGCCCAAATCCGGAGATGATTCAGTGAGCACCACCGACACCAAACCCGCCAGCGCGGAAGCCCTTGCCAGCGACATCGAGGCGCTGGGTGAGCGCTTGCGCCATGCCCGGCAGAGCATCGGCCGGGTGATTTTCGGCCAGCAGCCGGTCATCGAGCAAACACTTATTGCCCTGTTGAGTGGCGGCCATGTGCTGCTGATCGGCGTGCCGGGCCTGGCCAAGACCCGGCTGGTGGAAACCCTGCATGTGGTGCTGGGCCTCGACGACCGGCGCATCCAATGCACGCCCGACCTGATGCCCTCCGACATCCTGGGTTCGGAAGTGCTGGAGGAAGGCGAAAGCGGGCGGCGCAGTTTCCGTTTCATTCAGGGCCCGGTCTTTTGCCAGGTGCTGATGGCCGACGAAGTGAACCGCGCCAGCCCCCGCACCCAATCGGCCCTGCTGCAGGCAATGCAGGAGCGCCGGGTGACCATCGCCGGGCGCTCGCATCCGCTGCCTGAACCCTTCCATGTAGTGGCAACGCAAAACCCGCTGGAGCAGGAAGGCACATATCCGCTTCCCGAAGCACAGCTTGACCGCTTCCTGATGCAGATCGATATCGGCTATCCCGATGCCGAGGCCGAACGGCAGATGCTGATCGCCACCACCGGTTTGAATGAGGACAAGCCGCGTGCGGTGATGACGGCCCAGGAACTGATCGCGGGCCAGACGCTTATCAGGCGTATTCCGGTCGGCAACAGCGTGGTCGAGGCGATCCTGCAGCTGGTGCGTAGCGCCCGGCCCGATGAAGGGGGGCTGACGGACGTGACCCGCCATATTGCCTGGGGACCAGGGCCGCGTGCCAGCCAGGCGCTGATGCTCGCCGTGCGCGCCCGTGCCGCCCTGGAGGGACGCCTGGCGCCCTCGGTCGACGATGTGCTGGCTCTGGCCCATCCGGTGCTGCGCCACCGCATGGCCCTCAATTTTGCCGCCCGGGCCGATGGCGTCACCCTGGACGCGCTGATCGATCGTCTGTGCCAGCCGCTCGCCTAGCCGGGCCAGCAGAGGCCGTCCGCAAGCAAGCGGATAGGCTTGCCGGCAGCTTGCCGCCGCTGCTGGTGGCAGCATTGCGCGTTGCCGCCACCGTCGAGCAGGGTGTGCATGGCCGCAGGCGCGTGGGCGCCGGCGATGCCTTCTGGCAATTTCGCCAGTACCAGCCGGGCGATCCCACCTCGCGCATCGACTGGCGCCAATCGGCGAAATCCGACCGGCTTTATCTGCGCCAGATGGAATGGGCGGCCGCCCAAAGCGTCTGGCTTTGGCGCGACAACAGCGCCTCCATGGATTGGCGCTCGGATGAACGCGTGCCGCTCAAATCCGAGCGTGCCGAGCTTCTGGTGCTGGCGGTTGCCGCATTGCTGCTGCGCGCGGGCGAGCGCGTGGCCTTGCTTGGAGGCGAAGATCGGCCTTCGGCCAGCCGATCCTCGCTGGAGCGCCTGGGGCAGGCGCTGCATCACGCGCCCCACGAAAGCCTGCCGCCCAAGCTCGCCTTGCCGCGCTATGCCCAGCTGGTGCTGGTCGGCGATTTCCTGTCGCCGCTGCCGGCCATCGAAGCGGTACTGCGGCCCTATGCGGAGCGCGGCCTTCGGGGTCACCTCGTGCAGATCCACGATCCGGCGGAGGAGACGCTGCCGTTCCTGGGCCGCATCCGCTTCGAGGGGCCGGAGAAGGAAGGCGAGTTGCTGTTGAGCCGCACGGAGCTGGTGCAGGACGCCTATCGCGAGCGCTATCGCGCCCATCGCGACGGGCTCTCCAACATGGTGCGCGCCTTCGGCTGGACGTTTGCCGCCAGCAACACCGAGCGGCCGGCAGAGCCTACCCTGCTTGCGCTCTACCGCCAGATCGCCGAAAGGGATAAGTAGCCTTCCATGCTGGGCGGCCTGACTTTCCTCTCCCCCTGGTTGCTGCTGGCGCTGGCGGGCCTGCCGATCCTCTGGTGGCTGCTACGGCTGACCCCACCCGCCCCGCGGCGCTTGAGCTTTCCCGCGATCCGCCTGCTCTTCGACCTGGTCCCGCCGGAGGAAACCCCGCAGCGCACGCCGATCTGGCTGATCCTGCTGCGTCTGGTGCTGGCCGGGTTGATCATCATCGGGTTTGCCGAACCTCTGCTGAACGCCCAGGGCGAGCTTGCCGGCAGCAAGGCGCTGATGCTGGTGGTGGACGATAGTTGGGCCGCTGGCCAGGGCTGGCCGGCCCGCCAGCGCGCCATGGGCGAGGCGATCGACCAGGCCGATCGCTTCGGCCTACCGGTCATCCTGCTTGCCACCACCCCGCCGGCCGATGGCAGTGGCGTGGTCGCCTCGGGGCCCATGACCCCGGCGGACGCGAGGCAGAAGATCCGCGCGCTTGAGCCCCTGCCCTGGCCCAGCGACCGCACCCTGGCGCTGAAGGCACTGGATCATTTGAACCTCACACCCGAGATGGCGGGCCATGTCGATGTGCTGTGGCTGAGCGATGGAATTGCCGGTGCGGACAAGGATGCGGCCCAACACCTGGCGGAAGGCCTGCAGAAACTGGGGCAGCTTTCCGTCGCCGCCGATCCGGCCACGCAACTGCCGCTTGTCCTGCGCGCCCCGGAAGCCGGCATCAACGGCTTGACCCTGCATATCGAGCGCGCGTCTGCGGGCGCGCCGCAGCATGTGAACATCCGCGCGCTGGACGAGGCTGGCCGCCTCCTCAGCGTCGAGAGCGCGGATTTCGCCGCCGACAAGACGTCGGTCACCCATGAGGTGAAACTGCCGACGGAGCTGCGCAACCGCATCGCCACCTTCGCCATCGATGGCGCGCCATCCGCTGCCGGAATCCTGCTGCTGGACGATCGCTGGCGCCAGCGCCCTGTGGGGTTGATTGCCGAAGCCGACAGTGACACCGCACAGCCGCTGCTGAGCGACCTCTTTTATGTCGAGCGCGCACTGGCGCCGTACGCGGAACTGCGTCACGGCGATACGACCACGCTGCTTCATCGCGACCTTGCGGTGCTGATCATGGTCGATGTCGGCCTGATCGCCGAAGACGAGGCGGCGCGTTTGCGCACCTGGATCGACAAGGGCGGCATCCTGATCCGCTTCGCCGGACCGAAACTGGCGCAGAACGCCACCAACCTGCTGCCGGTGCGCTTGCGCAGCGGCGACCGCCAGCTGGGCGGTGCCATGTCCTGGACCCAACCGGCGCGGCTGGCCGCCTTCCCGGCCGAGGGCCCGTTTGCCGGGCTTCCCATCCCCAAGGATGTGCTGGTGAACCGCCAGGTCCTGGCGGAGCCTGAGGTCGATCTCGGCAAAAAGACCTGGGCGCGGCTGGTGGACGGCACACCCCTGGTGACGGCCGTAAAACAGGGCGAAGGCTATGTCGTGCTGATTCACACGACGGCCAATGCTGCCTGGTCGAACCTCGCCCTTTCCGGCCTGTTCGTGGAGATGCTGCAGCGGATGGTGGGGCTGAGCCAGGGCGTCTATGGCGGAGAATCCGCCGCACCGCTGCCGCCGCTCCAGGTGCTCGACGGCTATGGCCGGCTGACGGCCCCGCCGCCGACCGCATTGCCGATCAGCCCGGCTGATCTGGCGACCAACGCCGTCGGCCCGCATCATCCGCCCGGCTACTACGGCAAGACCACCGCGCGCCGCTCGATCAATCTGGGGGCGGCGGTACCGCCGCTGGCGCCCATCGGTGCTCTGCCCGCCGGCGTGCTGCGCAATCCCTTCGCGCTGGCCAGCAGCGTCGATCTCAAGCCCTGGCTGTTGGGTGCTGCGCTATTGTTGCTGCTGGCCGACATGATCATCGCGCTCGCGCTACGCGGCATGCTGGGACGTTTGCGCAAGCCCGCGGTCGCCGCGCTTGGCCTGATGCTGCTGCTCCCGGCGGTGGCGCGCGCGCAGACGGATGCGGAGAAATTTGCCCTCGACAATGCCGGCACGACGCGCCTTGCCTATGTCATCACCGGCGACCAGGAAAACGATTCCGTTCAGAAGGCGGGCCTGTTCGGCCTCAGCCTCGTCATCGCCCAGCGCACCGCCGCCGAGCTCGGTGCGCCGCTGGGTCTTGACCTCGAGAAGGATGACCTCTCCTTCTTCCCGCTGATCTATTGGCGCGTGCCGCAGAATCCCGATCCGCTTTCGGCCAGCGCCGCCAGGCGTCTCACCGACTATCTGCGCCATGGCGGCATCATCATGTTCGATACCGCCGACCAGCTCGGCTTCGGCGGCAACGGCGATTCCTCCGGCAGCCTGCGCCACATGCTGCGCGATATGGACGTGCCGCCGCTGATCCCGGCACCCCCCGACCATGTGCTGACCAAGGCCTTCTATCTGATGCGCGATTTCCCCGGCCGCTATGACGGCGGCGTTATCTGGGTGGAACAGGGCGAAGGCCGGGTGAATGACGGCGTCTCCGGCGTCATCATCGGCTCCAACGACTGGGCTGGCGCCTGGGCCATCGACGAGACCGGCCGGCCGCTGTATGCGACAGTTCCCGGCGGCGACCGCCAGCGCGAGCTTGCCTACCGCTTCGGCGTCAACCTCGTGATGTACGCGCTGACCGGCAATTACAAATCGGATCAGGTTCACGTGCCGGCGATCCTGGAAAGGCTGGGGCAATGAGCATCGGCTCCCTCAGCCTGCAGTTCGCTCCACTCCTGCCGTGGATGATCCTGGCCGGGGCCGGTGCGCTGGCCGTACTCTTGCTCGGACTCTCTACCTGGCGGCGCGCGCGCGGCACGCCCTGGCGCCTGCTGGCGCTGATTTGCCTGCTGGGCGCGCTTGCCAACCCTTCAGTGGTGCAGGAGGAGCGCAATTACCTGAACGACGTCGCCGTCGTGGTGGTCGACGATTCCGAAAGCCAGAACGTGCCACCGCGCCAAGCGCAGACTGCCTGGGCGCTGGCCGAGCTGGAGAAACGGATCAAGCAAATCCCCGGTCTGGAGCTGCGCGTCGTCCATGGCGGCAACGATCCGGCAAGCGAGGCGACGGATGGCGGCGGCACGCGCCTCTTCAGCGCGCTTGCTCGCGGCATCGCCGACCTGCCGGCAAGCCGCATCGCCGGCGCCATCTTCCTCAGCGATGGCCAGATTCACGACATACCGACCGATCTCGATGCCTTGGGCTTCCATGCGCCGGTCCATCTGCTGCTGACCGGCCTGCCGGACGAGGCCGACCGCCGCTTGGTCGTCGTGGCTTCGCCCAGCTTCGGCCTGGTGGACAAGATGGTCACCTTCCGCATCCGGGTCGAGGATACGGCGGCAGCTCCCGGCAGCCAGGCGACCCTCTCGATCCTCAAGGATGGCAAGCCGTTGGCGCCGGTGATCATGCCCATCGGCGAGACCATGTCAGTCGACCTCAACATCGATCATGGCGGGCAGAACATCTTCGAGTTCAGCGTCGAGCCGGGAAAGAAGGAGCTGAGCCTCGCCAACAACTCGGCCATCGTGCTGGTGAACGGCGTGCGCGACCGGCTGCGCGTGTTGCTGATCTCCGGCGAGCCGCACGCCGGCGAACGGGCCTGGCGGGCGCTTCTGAAGTCCGACCCCTCCGTCGACCTGGTGCACTTCACCATTCTGCGGCCACCGGAAAAGCAGGACGCCACGCCGATCAATGAGCTGTCGCTCATCGCCTTTCCGGTGCGCGACCTGTTCGAGCTGAAGCTGAAGGAATTCGACCTCATCATCTTCGACCGCTATCGGCGCGAAGGCGTGCTGCCACGGAATTATTTCGAGAACATCGCCCATTATGTGGAGGAAGGCGGCGCGCTGCTGGATTCCGCCGGCCCGGCGTTCGCCTCGCCTTACAGCCTCTACCGTTCGCCGCTGGGCGACGTGCTGCCGGCGGAGCCGACGGGCCAGGTGATGGAGCAGCCTTTCCTTCCCGAACTCACGCCGCAGGGCCGGCGCCATCCGGTGACATCCGGCCTCGACGGCGCGGGCTCGCCGGGCCATTCGGCGACATGGGGGCGCTGGTTCCGCCAGATCGAAGCCGTGCCCCATCAGGGGGTCAGCGTACTCAGCGGCATCGATATGAAGCCACTGCTGGTGTTGAACCGCGTCGGCAAGGGCCGTACCGCCGAGCTGCTGAGCGACCAGATCTGGCTCTGGTCACGCGGATTTGAAGGCGGCGGGCCACAGGCCGAGCTGTTGCGCCGCGTCGCCCATTGGCTGATGAAAGAACCCGACTTGGAAGAAGAAGACCTGCGCGCCAGCGTGGTCGATGGCCGGATCGAAATCGTCCGGCGAAGCCTGAGCGACAAGCCGGCGACAGTCCATGTCACCACGCCCGCGGGCAACAAGGCCGATGTTCCTCTGAAGGACCAGGGGGACGGGCGCCAGACCGGCTCCATGGCGGTGACCGAGACGGGTCTTTACCGCTTGACCGACGGCGTTCATCTGGCCTTTGCCGCCAGCGGCCCCTTGAATCCGCTGGAGATTGCCGATCTGCGCTCCTCGCCCGACAAGCTGCAGAACCTGATGCAGGCTTCGGGCGGCAAGTACTTCCGGGTGGCCGGAAACTATATGCCCGAGATCCGCACGGTGGATCTCGGGCATAGCCTTTCAGGAAGCAACTGGCTGGGCCTGCTCGGCAGCCAGGATTATGTGGTCAGCGGCATCCGACAGGTTTCGCTGATGCCCGCCTTCGTGGGACTTTTCCTCGGGCTCGGCGCGCTGATCCTCGCCTGGCGCCGCGAGGGCCGTTAACGAGCTTCGTTAGCAGAATTCCTTAGCGCGGAATCACCGGCTGTAGTTCGGTGTGAAAGACGGTCAGCAGCCCGGCGATCTGTTGGTCGTTGCAGCCGTATTTGAACGCGCGGTCGCGCACCGCGTCCTTGGCATCGTCGATCAGATGCGTACGCGGCCCGGCGCCAACCTCGTAATTGACCCGCTGGTCGATGTAGTGGGTCATGGCGTCGTATTGGACCGGGCTGAAGTTCCAGTTCTCGCATTGATTGGCGGCAGCGACGGCCATCCAGTAGTGCTCCCAAACGGGTTCCATTGTCGGGTCATCGGCGCGGGCGGTGCCCGTCAGCGAGGCGGCGGCGGCAAAGCTTGCAGCGGCAATCATCAGGCGAATGCGATTTGTCATAATGTTGTCTCCGCAGAGCATGAGGTTTCGCTTCTTATAAAACGACAACCATCGAATCAGTTCCCGGAACTATTGGGGCCTGGTTCCGTTGTATGTCCAACCGCCAGCGCAACGCCGGCGGCGAGTACCCACCCCGTCAATCCCCCTTGTCCGGGGTGGTTTGGTCCGAATAGCCCCGCTAGCCCTTTTCCCCCGAATTGGCCAGCGGGGTATTCATTTCTGCGACAATCTGCCC
>CAZQLF010000067.1:0-9449 GCA_964594035.1 uncultured Rhodospirillaceae bacterium
CCAACGCGATGAAGGAGTATGACGCCGCGATCAAGCTGAACCCCAAGGATCCACAGGCCTATAACAACCGCGGTACAGTTCACCTGCAGCTTGGCCAGTATGCGCCGGCGGTGCGGGACTACACGGCGGCGATCGCCATCGATCCCAAAGACGATGCCGCCTACAACAACCGCGCCATGGCCAATTTCCGCCTGGGCATGATCGACCAGTCGGTGGCCGACTTCACGACGGCCATCAAGTTACAGCCCACCTATGGCGGCGCCTATGAAAGCCGCGGCATCATCTATTTCGCCCAGGGGAAGACCGACCTCGCTTTCGCCGACTTCAACAGGGCGGTACAGGCCAATCCCAGATCGGCGGAGGCACTGTTCCTGCGCTCGGCCGCCTATCGCAAGGAGGGGAAAACCGCCAACGCCGATTCCGATCTAGCGGCTGCCAAGGTGCTGGACCCAAAAATCGTCGAAAAGATGGCGGCGATCGGATTCAAATAGCGCGGCTATCATCGAACTGCCATTTTCCCGCCACGGGCAGGTCACGCCAGCGCATTAGAAGGCTTCATGGACTCGCTGGCCGCGAGTCGAGGGAGGCCTGGATGGTTCGTCTGCGCGTTCTGCTGGAGCGTTTCATGGAAGCCCGCCGTGCCAAGCGCGATGCGCGCTTCTTCGCCCGCATCGTCGATGAGCGGGCCGCGCGCCGGTCGGCCGCGGGATTGCCAGGCTAGGATCGCCTTCCAGAAAGTGGTCCCGGTATGTTTGCCGGACCCCTTGACCTCGGCCATGGCTGATGGCCAGCCTTGAGCCCATGGCAAGTCAGAACGAGCGGCCCCCCAAGGCCGAGCACCCCGGGGCCAGATTGAAACCCATTGTGACCCCGAGGAGCCAGCAGCTGGAGGCTGAACGGCGCGCGCGCGAGGCTGCCGAGCTTCGAGAGAATCTCGCCCGCCGCAAGGCGCAACAGCGGGCTCGCCAGGCATCCGACAAGCCCGGGAAATAGACGGCGCCCCACCCTGCCGCCCGGGGCGGGCTTGAGGCGCCGGACTTGAGGCGCCAACAGGCATCAAGTAGAACCCCAACAGATCATCGGGCCGCGCCGGCGGCCGCATCGGGAGTTTCATGGACAGGATTCGCATCCGCGGCGGCAGCCGCCTGAAGGGCGAGATCACGGTGGGCGGCGCCAAGAACGCAGCATTGCCGCTGATGGCAGCGTCCCTGTTGAGCGAGGAACCACTGACGCTGGGCAATCTGCCCCATGTGGCCGACATCACCACCATGGCGAACCTGCTGGCCCAGCTCGGCGTCGAGGTTCATCTGAATGGCCAGGCGGCCAATGGCGGCCATCAGGGCCGCGTGCTGGAGCTGACGGCGCGGCGCATTACCGAGACGCGTGCGCCCTATGACCTCGTGCGCAAGATGCGCGCCTCCGTGCTGGTGTTGGGCCCGCTGGTCGCCCGCCATGGCGAAGCTCAGGTCTCGCTGCCTGGCGGCTGTGCCATCGGAACGCGGCCGATCGACCTGCATCTTCAGGGTCTGCGCCAGCTGGGCGCGGAGATCGAGCTGAGCGAAGGCTATGTGCTCGCCCGCGCGCCCAAGGGGCTCACCGGCGGGCGCATCGTCTTTCCCAAGGTCTCCGTCGGCGCCACCGAAAATCTTCTGATGGCCGCATCTCTCGCCAAGGGGGAAAGCGAGCTGGTCAACGCCGCGCGCGAGCCGGAGATCGCCGACCTCGCGCTCTGCCTGCAGAAGATGGGCGCGGATATTTCGGGTATTGGCACCGACCGCTTGACGGTGCGCGGCGTGGACCGCCTGCATGGCGCCAGCCACAACACGGTCCCCGATCGCATCGAGGCCGGAACCTACGCCATGGCCGCCGCCATCACCGATGGCGAGCTCGAGCTGATCGGTGCGCGCGTGTCGCTGCTGGGCGCCGTCGCCGAGACTCTGACGCGCGCCGGTGTTGCGGTCAGCGAGACCAATCGCGGGCTCAAGGTTTCCCGCGCCAATGGTGAGCTGAAGGGCGTGGATGTGATGACCGAGCCCTTCCCCGGCTTTCCGACCGATCTCCAGGCCCAGATGATGGCGACAATGGCGACCGCCCAGGGTGCCGCCATGATCACCGAGACCATCTTCGAAAACCGCTTCATGCACGTGCCGGAACTCTGCCGCATGGGCGCCAACATCAATGTCCATGGCGCCTCGGCCATGGTGCGCGGCGTGGCCCGCCTGACCGGAGCGCCCGTCATGGCGACAGATCTGCGCGCTTCCGTCTCCCTGGTCCTGGCGGGACTTGCCGCCGACGGCGACACGATCCTGAACCGGGTCTACCACCTCGATCGCGGCTACGAACGGCTGACGGAAAAGCTGGCGGCCTGCGGGGCGGAGATCGAGCGGCTGAGGGGCTGAGGAGCTAAGCCCGCATTTCTCACAGGGATCACGATGGCGCCGAGGCGAATTTGGCAGAAGGCAAGGAAGGCGGCGACGCGCGATGGGGTTCCATCGGGCAAGCCGGCTGACGCAGCATGCTGGCAAATTCGCCCGGCCCTTCGGGTTGGGTTGCGCGGGTCGCCCGCTTCGTCGGCAAGCCTCGCCGATGGACCGCCATCGCCTTCAGCTTGCCTTCTGGCGGATCGCCACCGCGCAACAACCAACGCCACGGCGATCTCTGTGAGAATTGCGGGCTAACGGCCATGGCCGATCTGCTGAAGCTTCGCGCCCGCGATGCCGCCGACCTGCAGGCGATTGCTGCGATCGTGCAGGACGCGCTGGTGGCCCGAACCGACATGAAGTATCTGCCGCGCGAGCGGCGCTTCGCCCTGATGCTGAATCGCTTTCGCTGGGAGGCGGTATCCGCCGGTGCAACACCCGCGCCGGCACCACAGCAGGATGGCGATGCCAGCTTTCGCGATCACGGCCCGGCCTTCGAGCGTGTCCATTCGATCCTGAGCTTCGAGCGCGTGCGTGCGGTCAAGCGCAAGAACCTGGAACAGGCGGCAACCGACGGCGTGCTCTCGCTGCTGACCCTCAAGCTCGACGGGCGCTATCTGCTCATCGCCTTTGCCGGCGGCGGGGCCATCCGTCTCGATATCGATCAGCTTCTCTGTCATCTCGAGGATGTCGGCGAATCCTGGCCGACGGTCTGGCAACCCCAGCATACCGGCGACGGATCAGGCGGCAGGCCCGCATGACGGGCCGCCGCCAGCCGAAGAACCCGGCGGGCGAGCCGACGATACTGGCCCTGCCGAAGGGGCGCATTCTGGACGAGGTGCTGCCGCTGCTGGCCCGCGCCGGCATCCGCCCAGAGCCTGCCTTCGCCGATCCAGGCGACCGCCAGTTGCGCTTCCGCACCAACCGCCGCGATCTCGAGCTGATCCGCGTGCGCAGCTTCGACGTGGCGACGTTCGTTGCCTTCGGCGCTGCCTCGCTCGGCATCGTGGGTAGCGACGTCCTGATGGAGTTCGACTATCCGGAGGTCTATGCGCCGGTCGACCTCAAGATCGGGCTCTGCCATCTGGCGGTGGCCGAGCCCGCCCAGCTCTCGCGCCGGGACGATCCGACGCGCTGGAGCCATATCCGCATCGCCACCAAATATCCGGAGATCACCCGCCGGCATTTCGCTGCTCGCGGCGTGCAGGCTGAATGCATTCGGCTGTCCGGCGCGATGGAGCTGGCGCCCACGCTCGGGCTCTGCCAGCGCATCGTCGATCTGGTTTCGACCGGCGCCACGCTGAAGGCCAACAATCTTGTGGAGGTCGAACGGATCGCCGAGGTGACGGCGCGCCTCGTGGTCAACCGCGCGGCCCTCAAGACCGATCCGGATCGCATCGGCGCCTGGGTCGGGCGCATCGGCGAGGCCGCCGATGCCCGCTGAAACGGACAGGCCGGCAGATCCAGCGCCCGATCCGAAACGGCGCATCGCCAAGGTCACGCTGGACGAGCGCACGGTTCTGCGGCGTAGCGCGGAAGTGGAGCACGAACGGGCCGTCGCCATCTTCGATCTGGTCGAGGAAAGCAACTTCTGCCCCATGGGTGCCAATGGCGCCGGCGAGCCGGAGGCCGACGGCAGCGGGCCCTACAGCCTCTATCTCGGCATCGAGGAAAACCGCCTCGTCATCGAAATCCGCACCGAAGCCGAGGCCCCGGTGGGCAAGGTGATCCTGGCGCTGACCCCCTTCCGGCGCATCGTCAAGGACTACTTCCAGATCTGCGAGAGCTATTACCAGGCCATCAAGATGGCCACGCCCTCGCAGATCGAAGCCATCGATATGGGCCGGCGCGGCCTGCACAACGAAGGCTCCGACCTGCTGCGTGAGCGCCTGGCGGGCAAGATCGAGCTCGACAACAACACGGCGCGCCGGCTGTTCACGCTGATCTGCGTGCTGCACATCCGCGGCTAGGCCAGGTATGAGCGATCTTCCCGGCAGCGTCCTGTTTTGCTGCTCGCTGAACGCGCTGCGCTCGCCCATGGCGGAAGCAATGCTGAAGCATCTGCACGGCCGGCACATCTATGTGGATTCCGCTGGCGTCAGAACGGGGGCGCTGGATGAGTTTGCGGTCGCAGTCATGGATGAGCTCGGCATCGACATTACCAAACACAAGGCCAAGACCTTCGACGACCTGGAGGATGGCTCCTTCGATCTGGTCGTCTCCCTCTCGCCCGAGGCCCAGCATCGCGCGGTCGAGATGACCCGCACCATGGCGACCGACCTCGAATTCTGGAACACCTTCGATCCCAGCGTGGTGGAGGGGACCCGCGCTGTGCGGCTCGAAGCCTATCGCCAGGTACGCGACCAGCTGATGAAGCGCATCCTGCAGCGCTTCCCCCTTCCCGGCGCCCCGCGGGTGTAATGCCACATCCTCCCGGTGGATCGGATAAAGAATTCGGTGTTGCCAACTCTCATCCGTCATGCCCGGCCTTGAGCCGGGCATCCACGGCTTGGGTTTGAAGAAAGATGGATGGCCGGGTCAAGCCCGGCCATGACGGGGGTGGGACGCGCGCGAATCTGCGGAGTTCAGACGCGAAGTGACTAGATGGCAGGGGTTGGAGTGGCGTTAATCCATCGGCGCAATGGTTTGTCGGCGCTAAAACGAGGGAGTATATTCCGCGCCCGGCGGCCGGCCCGCTTTCGCGAGTCCAAGGCCGGCGAAGGCTTAATTATGGGAAACTGAATGCCGAAAGAAGATCTGATCGAATTCTCGGGCACGGTGATGGAACTGCTACCCAATGCGATGTTTCGGGTGAAGCTCGACAATGACCACATCGTCCTGGCGCATACGTCGGGAAAGATGCGCAAGAACCGGATCCGCGTGCTGGCGGGCGACCGCGTCAATGTCGAGATGACGCCCTACGATTTGACCAAGGGTCGCATTACCTTCCGCTTCAAATAGCCGGCCGATTCAAGTAGCTGGCCATCTCAAATACCCGGATCGACCGTTGGCCGCGGCAGACTCCCCCTCAACGCTCGTCCTTGCCTCCGCGTCGCCGCGCCGGCTCGATCTCCTGCGCCAGATCGGCATCGTGCCCGCGCGCGTCGATCCGGCGGCGATCGACGAAGCGGCTCTGAAGGGCGAGTTGCCCCCGGCCCATGCCCGCCGCGTGGCGGCAGAAAAACTTGCCTCCGTGGCACCGCGCCATGCCGGAAGCTTCGTCCTTGCCGCCGATACGGTTGTGGCCTGTGGACGGCGCATCTTGCCCAAGGCGGAGGATGAGGGTACCGCCCGCCGCTGCCTCGCGCTGCTGTCGGGCCGCCGGCATCGGGTGCTCGGCGCGGTCGAGCTGCGCGCGCCCGATGGCCATACGCTGCGCCGGCTGGTGACGACAGCCGTACAGTTCAAGCGCCTCTCGGCCGCCGACATCGACCTCTATCTTGCGAGCCGCGAGTGGCAGGGCAAGGCGGGCGGCTACGCCATCCAGGGCCTGGCCGCGGCCTTCATCCCGGCCATCAACGGCTCCTATTCCAATGTCGTGGGCCTGCCGCTGGCGGAGACCTGGGCCATGCTGCAGGGGCTCGGCTTTCGCCGGTGAGACACCTTTTCATCGCCGCGGAGCGTGGACCGCTGCGCCTTGCCCTGGTCGATGGCGATAACCGCCTGCAGGCTGCCTGGCAGTTCAGTGCGGGCCGGGAGAGCCTGGTGGGCGATCGTTTCCTCGGTCGCGTGTTGAAGATCGATCGTGGGCTGGAAACGGCGTTCGTGGATATCGGCCTGCCCAAAGCCGGTTTCCTGCCGCTTGCCGCGTCTCCGACGCCGCCGGTGGAAGGCCAGGTTGTCACCGTCGAAGTCTCCCGCGATCCTGTCCATGGCAAGGGCGCGCGCCTCAGCGGCCGGATTGGCGAAGCGGTGGCGCTCGCCCCGGGCTCGCGCCCGCCGCTTCGGCTCACCACCGGTGGCCCGCTGCGCCGCCTTCTCATGCGGCTCGGCGGCGATCTCGTCGTTCATCCCGATACGCGGCGCATGGTCGATGAGGTGACGGCGCTGCTCATCGACCTGCCAGCCACGCGCGCGCTCAGCGTCGAGCATCGCCCCCAGCGCGACTGGCCGCTGTCGATGAAGGAGATCGAGAACGAGGTCGCGGCGGTGCTTGAGCCCCGTCTCGAGCTTGCATCCGGCGCCTGGCTTCTTTTCGAACCGGTTCAGACCCTGACAGTTGTCGACGTCAACAGCGGAACATCCCAGGGCAATGCCGGTGAGCGGCTGTGGCTGAAGATCAATCTGGAAGCGGCGAAGGAGATTGCGCGGCAATTGCGGCTGCGCCACATCGGCGGGATCGTGGTGATCGACTTCATCGATCTGAAGGACGCCATGGCCCGGCGCCAGGTCAGCGAGGCCCTGCGCCATGCCGTGGCCGGGGATTGGGAATCCTGCTGGGTCGCCACCATGTCTCGCCTGGGGCTGGTGGAGTTGACGCGCCGGCGCGCCGGCCCGACGCTGGCGGAAATGTGGGTGGAGGAGAACGCGTGAGCGACAAGATCGCCGATCTGTCAGCGCTGAGGGCGAAGCGCAAGGCAAGGCGCAAATGCCCAATTTGCGGCCAGCCCGCGACGGAAGCTTCGCGCCCGTTCTGCTCCGAAACCTGCCGCAAGATCGATCTCGACCGCTGGCATAGCGAGGCCTATCGCATCCCGGCCGAGGAAAGCGACAAGGATTCCGACGCGACGCGCGAGGAAGAGGACGACGACTAAGCCTTGAGCCGCACCATGGTGGGATCGTAGAGCGCGGTCATGTGGAGCTCAGCCGGCACGCGCTCATTGGCGACTTCCAGCTCATAGTGTCCTGACGTCAGCCAGTCGGTGGGCACGCCCTCCTTGTTGCGCACATAGCCGAAGCCGATGTTCCTGGCGACGGTGTAGCCCCAGCCTGCACCGGTCAGCCAGCCGACCTGTTGGCGATCGCGGAAGATCGTCTCGCGGCCCAGCAGCACGATGTTGGGATCGTCGACGGTGAAGCAGGCAAGCCGCTTGGGAAGATTTTTCTCGCTCTGCTTCACCAGCGCCTCCCGGCCGAGGAAGGGTGTGTTGCGCTTCAGCTTCACCGCCCAGGCGAGGCCCGCTTCGAGCGGCGTGTGGTCCGGCCCGATATCGGATCCCCAGGCGCGATAGCCCTTTTCCAGGCGCAGGGATTCGATGGCGCGATAGCCGGCATTGGCGATGCCGTGTTTTTCTCCCGCGGCCATCAGCGCCTCATAGACCGCGAGCGCGGTTTCGACGGGCGCATGCAATTCCCAGCCGAGCTCGCCGACATAGGTGACGCGTAGCGCACGCACGGCAGAGCCTGCGATCATGATCTCGCGCCATGTTCCGAAAGGAAATGCGGCGTTGGAGACATCGCCATCGGCGACCGCCGCCAGCACCTCGCGTGCACGTGGACCCATCAGCGACAGCACCGCATATGAGGAGGTCACGTCGTTCAACTGCGCATCGAGGCCGCCTGGGATGTTGGCTCTGATCCAGGCGAAGTCGTGGGTGGCGAAGCCCGTGCCGGTGACGATGTAGTAGCGGTCTTCAGCCAGGCGCGAGACAGTGAGGTCGCACTCGATGCCGCCGCGCTGGTTCAGCATCTGGGTATAGACCAGGCTGCCTGGCGGCTTTGCCACGTCGTTGGACGCGATCCAGGAGAGTGCTGCCTCGGCATGCTGGCCGATCAGCTCGAATTTCGCGAAGGAAGTCTGGTCGAAGATCACCACGCGCTCGCGGGCCGCGCGATGCTCCTCGCCCACGGGGGCGAACCAGTTCGGCCGCCCGTAGCTATAGATGTCGCGGGGCTCCATGCCCCCCGGGGCGAACCAGTTCGGCCGCTCCCAGCCGAGCTTGGAGCCGAAACAGGCGCCTTGCGCCTTCAGGCGATCGTAGAGTGGCGAGACGCGCACCGGCCGCCCGCTCTCATACTCTTCATGGGGCCAGGCCATGGTGTAGTGCTTGCCATAGGCTTCCAGCGTGCGGGTCAGAACCCAGCGCCGGTCGCGCTGGAGCTGGCCGAAGCGGCGGATGTCGACGGGCCAGAGATCCATCGGCGCTTCGCCCGCGGCAATCCATTCGGCGAGCGCGCGGCCGGCACCACCGGCACTCGCAATACCAAAGGCGTTGAAGCCGGCGCCGACGAAATAGTTCCGCACCTCCGGCGCCTCACCCAGGATAAAATTGCCGTCCGGCGTGAAGGATTCCGGTCCGTTGATGAAGCGCTTGATGCCCGCGGTTTCCAGCGCCGGCACGCGGGCCAGCGCCTGGTTCATCAGTGGCTCGAAGTGATCGGAGTTGGAATCGAGCAGGGCGAAGTGGAAGCCCTGTGGAATCCCGTCGAGTGCCCAGGGAATGGGGTTGGGCTCATAACCGCCCATGACGAGGCCGCCGACCTCTTCCTTGAAATAGATAAGCCTATCGGGATCGCGCAAGGTCGGCAGGTTGCGCGAAACCCCGGCAATCGGCTCCGTCACCAGATACTGGTGTTGCACCGATTGCAGCGGCACGAAAACGCCGGCGAGCTTGCCCACCTCGCGCGCCCATTGGCCCGCGCAGTTGACAAGCACGCCGCAGCGGATTGGCCCTTGCGGCGTGGTGACACTGAAGACCTCGCCATTGCGAATCTCGACGGAGGTGACCGGGCAATCCTCGATGAACTGCGCTCCGCCTGCGCGCGCGCCCTTGGCCAGCGCCTGCGCACTATCGGCCGGATTGGCCTGGCCGTCGGTGGGCAGGAAGGCAGCGCCTACGAGATCGGAGATATCCATGATCGGCCAGAGCTTCTTGGCTTCCGCCGGCGTCAGCAGCTCCATCTCGAGGCCGAAGCTGTGGGCCGTGGTGGCCTGGCGCCTGATCTCGGTCATGCGCTCGGCATTGCAGGCAAGGCGCAGGCCGCCATTGCGCTTCCAGCCTGTGGCCTGGCCAGTCTCACCCTCCAGCCGGTCATAGAGCTCGACGCTGTATTTCAGCAGCTGGGTGATGTTGGCCGAGGTGCGCAGCT
>CAZQLF010000068.1:0-1364 GCA_964594035.1 uncultured Rhodospirillaceae bacterium
ATATCGAGTTCCCCAACGATCTGCTGCTGGAACTCGATCGCATGGAGTTCTTCGTTTACGAGACACGCGAGACGGTGAAGGCGAAGCACCGGCCCGTGGTCATCATCACCTCGAACAACGAGAAGGAGCTGCCGGATGCCTTCCTGCGCCGCTGCTTCTTCCACTACATCCGCTTTCCCGATCCCCAGATGATGAACCGCATCGTTGCCTCTCACCTGCCCGATCTGCGCAAGGACCTTGCCCGCGAGGCGCTGACGCTGTTCTACGAAATCCGCGATGTGCCCGGACTGAAGAAGAAGCCGGCAACATCGGAGCTGATCGACTGGCTGAAGCTGCTGATGGCCGATGAGATCCCCGTCGACGCGCTGCGCTCCAGGGACCCGAAGGTGGTGATCCCGCCGTTGCATGGCGCGCTGCTGAAAAGCGAGCAGGATGTGCATCTCTTCGAGCGCATCGCCTTCTTGCATCGCCGAAGCCAAGGCTGATGTTCAGCGGATTCATCGCCCAGCTGCGCGCGGCGGGGGTGCCGACCTCCCTCACCGAATATCTCACCATGCTGCGCGGGCTGAGGGCGGGTGTTGCCGCCTATGACGTCGAGGATTTCTATTTTCTCGCCCGCTCCGCCCTCATCAAGGACGAGCGCCATGTCGACCGCTTCGATCAGGTCTTTGCCCATTTCTTCCGGGGGCTCGCGACGGTCAGCCCCGACATGGTTGTCGATTTGCCGGAAGAGTGGCTGAAGAAACTGGCAGAGAAGCTGCTGACGCCCGAGGAGATGGCGGCGATCAAGGCGCTGGGCGGCTGGGACAAGCTGATGGAGGCGCTGCGCCAGCGCCTGGCCGAACAAAAAGGCCGCCACCAGGGCGGCTCGAAATGGATCGGCACAGCAGGCACCTCTCCCTTCGGCGCCTATGGCTACAATCCCGAGGGCGTGCGCATCGGCCAGGGGGATTCCCGCAACCGCAGCGCCGTGAAGGTCTGGGACAAGCGCGAGTTCCGCGATCTCGATGGCGATGTCGAGCTCGGTACGCGAGCCATGAAGCTGGCGCTGCGCCGGTTGCGCCGCTTTGCCCGCGAGGGCCATCCGAACGAACTCGACATGCCGGGCACGATCCGCGCCACCGCGCATAACGCGGGGCTGCTCGATCTCAAGCTTCAGGCCGAGCGGCACAACAAGGTGAAGGTTCTGCTGCTGCTCGATATCGGCGGGTCGATGGAGGATCACATCGAGGCCCGCGACCAGCTGTTCTCTGCCGCGCCCGCCGAGTTTCCCCACCCCGCAACCCTGCCATTTCCCACACGCCCCTATCGACGCCTCGGGCCCCACAACCCCCGCCCGCGCCTCAAAGCAACACCCACCCGGG
>CAZQLF010000068.1:1374-3772 GCA_964594035.1 uncultured Rhodospirillaceae bacterium
GGGTCAAATCCGAGGCCGGCGAGCGGTGGTCGTCGCCCACGGCGGCCGAATTCCGCCCCTTCGAGACCTTCCATTTCCCCAATTGCCCCTATGAGCGGCTGTGGCGCAGCAACCGCCGGCGCGATCTCAACGAAGAGCCGACCTGGGACATCCTGCGCCGCTATGGTCCTGACTGGATGCTCGTCTTCGTCGGCGATGCGACCATGAGCCCCTACGAGATCATTCAGACCGGCGGTTCGGTCGAGCACTGGAACGAGGAGCCCGGCCAGGTCTGGATGCAGCGGCTGATGAAGCATTTCGAGAAGGCGATCTGGCTCAATCCGCGCCCCGAGGGCCGCTGGGAGCACACGCCATCGCTCCAGATCCTGCGCCGGCTGATGGAAGGGCGCATGTATCCGCTCACCCTCGACGGGCTGGATCGCGCCATGAAGGAGTTGAGCCGATGAAAGGGTTGGGCCGATGAAGACGCTTCGCAAGCTGTCGCTGCCGAACGGCGAAACCGTTTCGGTCCTGGGCCAGGGCACCTGGAAGATGGGTGAGAGTCGTGGCCGCCGCAAAGACGAGGTGGCAGCGCTGATCCACGGCATCGAGCTCGGCATGACGCTGATCGATACCGCCGAGATGTATGCCGAAGGCGGTGCCGAAGAGGTGGTCGGCGAAGCCATCAAGGGCCGCAGGCCCAAGGTCTTCATCGTCAGCAAGGTCTATCCGCACAACGCCAGCCGCAGTGGCGTCGCTGCGGCCTGCGAACGCAGCCTGAAGCGGCTGCGCACCGACCGGCTCGATCTCTATTTGCTGCATTGGCGCGGCGGGGTTCCGCTCGCCGAAACCGTTGCCGGTTTCGAAGACCTGGTGAAGGCCGGCAAGATCCGCAGTTTCGGCATCAGCAACTTCGACATTGCCGATATGCGCGAGCTCCACCGCCTGCCGGGCGGCAAGGCGGCAGCCACCAACCAGGTGCTCTACAACCTCAGACATCGCGGCATCGAGTTCGACCTTCTGCCCTGGTCCGAGAAGGAGAACCTGCCGATCATGGCTTATTCGCCGCTGGAGATCGGACCCCTGGCGAAATCAGCCGCCATGCGCCGGGTCGCCGAGCGGCATCATGTCAGTACCGCCCAGATCGCACTCGCCTGGGTGCTGCGCCGGCCCAACGTACTGGCCATCCCCAAATCAGCCCGGCTGGAGCATGTCGACGAGAACCGCGCTGCTGCCGATATCGTGCTGTCTGCTGAAGACCTCGCCGATCTCGATTCAGCCTCCCCGCCCCCGAGCCAGGCCGGCCCGCTCGAGATGATCTGACGGCTTTCGTCGCGGTTTCCCGCCAAAGACTAGGCCCGGCACAAGGTGCCGGGCCCCTTACTTTGGCGACGACGCTTCCAACTTTTCGCCCCGCGCTCGAAGCGCTCGCGGAAGATGAAGTCCAGGAAAATTCATCGGCAGCTTGGGCCGCCAGGAAGCCTCTAGCCGCCCTGCGCCGCGCGCAGCCGCTTCGCCAGCGCCTGCAGGAGCTTCCAGGCAATCGTCCCGTTCCTTTCCACCAGGGGACGGAATTCCCAAAAGGTGAGGCCGTAGCAGACCATGTCTGTCGTGGCGGTCACGGTGGCCGACCGGGGGCCGCCGTCGATCAGGGCGATCTCGCCGAAATAGTCGCCGGGACCCAGACTGGCGAGCTGGACTCCTTTGCTGGTCACACTCGCCTCTCCGGATGTAATGAGAAAGAAGGCAGCACCCCCGCTACCCTCCCTGATGATGGTCTCGCCCTTGGCGAAAGGGTGTTCCTTGAGGATCCGGGCGATCTGCTCAGCCTGCCGGCGGTCCATGTCGGCAAAGAGCCCGGCGCGCTGGAGCGATCCGACCGGATCGCGCGGCGGAGGGCTCGCCGGCTGCGTACTGCTCTTGGACTTGCCTGTGGTGACGGCACGGCATTGCAGGAGATACAGCGTTCCGTCCTGGATCGCCCATTCGATGTCGCGCCGCGGTCCATAGACCTTTTCACACAACAGGGCGAGGTCGCTGAGCGCTGCGAGACCCGTGTCGTCGAGGCAGATCTGGCTTGCCTGCTCGGGCGGCATCTCCTCCTCGAAAGTGCCGCCGTTCGGGAGCGGCCGGATCGCCACGCGCTTGTGGCCCGGCTTGCGCTCATGCACCTGGCCGGCCCGGTCGAGGCGGAAATGATCCGGCACGACGAGGCCGGCGACGACCGCTTCGCCCAGGCCCCAGCTCGCTTCGATCAGACGCTCATCGACCCCGGTGACCGGATGCTCGGTGAACATGACCCCGGCGACGGCCGGGTTGAGCAGCGTCTGGATGACGACCCCGACGCTCGGCCGCGTGAACAGGCAGACGCGCTGGCGGTAGGTGAGCTGGAGCGCCATGCCGGTGAAGAGCATGCCGC
>CAZQLF010000068.1:3782-9348 GCA_964594035.1 uncultured Rhodospirillaceae bacterium
GGACGCGCTGGCGGGAGGTGATGGCTGAGTCTGAAGTCGCCGACCACCACACCTGGCGGATGGCGTCTGGCACGTCGGCCGGCGAATGGACGTTGAGCATGGTCAAATGCTGGCCCGCGAAGCTTGCGGCTGCGCCATCCTCATCGACGGCGGAGGAGCGGACGGCAAATGGCGGCCGCAATCCGGCAATGGCTTTCGCCACCTTGGCGATGGCGTTCGCGTCCTTGGAAGCGACCGCATCCACCATGTCGCCCGAAAGCGCCACGCCGGGTGGGATCGTCAGGCCCTGGCGCGCGGCATCCCCGAGCCCCACGGCCTTCGATCCATAGAGCGACACTTCCCGCGCCTTGGCGAGGGGAACGACGCGTTTCACCCCAGGACCGTCACTTCGCCCGCATCGCCATCAACGCGCAGATGAGCGCCGTCGGTGATGCGCTGCGTGGCCTCGCGCGTTCCGACGACGCCAGGGATGCCGTATTCGCGCGAGACGATGGCCGCGTGGGACAGCAGGCCGCCGTTGTCGGTCACGATGCCACCGAGCAGGGGCAGCAGGATATTGAAGGCCTCGGTCGTGGACTCGGTAACGAGAATGTCGCCCTTGACGATGCGCGAAAATTCCGAGGCGCTGGAGACCCGTCGCGCCGGACCCTCGTAGACTCCCCTGCTGGCCGCCAGCCCGTGCAGAACCTTGGCTTCGTGCTTCGTCTCGGAACTCTCGAAGACGTGGCCGAGCGCAATGAAGGTGGCCCGCATGAGGCGGCCGATATCGGGCGGCAGCTTCGCCAGATCGGGCGGTGGCGGTGCGGGCGGTCCAAGCACCGCGGGAACATCCTTTGCCGTATAGGCCGCCCGGTATTCGGCGCGTTTGGCAAGTTCGTCGGCCGACGGACCACCTGTGCCGGTCAGAAGCGCATGCATCTCATCGAGGCTCGCATCCAGCATCTGCTGGGCAGAGCGGATGCGGCCGCGATCGGCGAGCCGCCGGCCGGCGCCAAGCGCCGCGCGGCGCATGAGACCCGAGGCCCAGATATCGCTGTAGACGCCCCGCTCGTCTCGCAGGCGATAGTTGTGACGGGCTTCGCCCAGAAGCTCGTCGAATTTCTCCCGCTGTGCTGCCGGTACCTTGGCGCGAACCCCGGCGATCTGCCGGTCGATCTGTGAAGCGTCTTCCGGTTTTCCGGCAATCACGACGCGGATGGTCCGCAGAAGCGCGTCCGGAAGCTCCATCACTGAGGCCTGGACGATGTCGAATCCGTCGCTGAGGCGGTTGCCGACCAGATCGAGATATCCCGCCACCGCCGCGCCGGCCTCGCCCTTCAGGCTGCGCAACGGTGCCAGCAGCTCAGCCGGATCGCCGGCGGATTCGAGCGCCTGCCGCGCGGCGGGATCCTTGGCGAAGGCTGCCTTCATGCGCTCCATCTCCTCGGAGCCGCCGGAGGATACAGCCGCGGCGCCGCGCATGAGGCCGAGCAGGTCAGAATGCGGCAAGCCTGTCCAGTCGCCGGCATGGGCGAGGAAGTCACCCACCGGCAGCACGGCGCCGGCGGTGAAGCGCATGTGCTGGGCGATCATGTCGGAATGATGATCGCGGCAGCGCGTCAGATAGGCGGCGAGATCGTCATCGGAGAGAGTTTGAGGATCGATCGCCTGCAGTTCCCGGTGCCTGGCGATGGCGGCGGGTTTGCACGTTTCGTCCCATTCGCGCAGCTGCTCGCGCCAGAGCTTCTTGGCGAAAACCTGCTCCGCGCGCTGGAAGCGGGCCGGCAGATCGCCCTCGGGAGCCGGCAACACCTGGTTGTAGCCGAAGCCGTTGACGTATCCGATCTGCAGGCCGTCGATGAGCATGCCGTAGAAGCGGGCGAAGTCGCCGGTGCCTTTCCTGAAGGCAGGGGGATGTGTCTCCTGGAAATAACGCGTCATCGGGCGCGGGAAATGCACCGGATCCTGCTTCCAGGATCCCGGGCCGGGTGGCTCAAAACGGAGTTTAGTCGCCGCGCCTGGTTCCTTCATCGCGGTGCCCCTTATTTTCGCGCGGCTGGCACGCGCCACCGCGCCGCTGGCAACAGTTCCGGGATGCTTCAATTGTCCGCCATCGCCGGTAGGATCATGCGTCGCGGCACTCCCGCCCGCAAGCTTCCACAAGCGCGCGATCAGGTGCTAACGGCGGCTTTTCATTCCCCTTTTTCCCCGGCGCCCGGCCCGCTCATGGAAGATGAAGCCCAGGAAATTCATCAGCAACTGGGCGGCGAGAAAACAGGTGATGCCGCTGGGATCGTAGTGCGGCGCCACCTCCACCAAATCCATGCCGATCACATCGCCGCGCATCACCAGACCCTGCAGGATCTCCAGCACCTCGTAATAGAGAAAGCCGCCATGACTGGGCGTGCCGGTGCCGGGTGCGATGGAGGGATCGAAGCCGTCGATGTCGATGGTGACGTAGTAGCGCTTGCCGGCAGGAATCTTCGCCAGGGTTCCTTTGGCGCCGAGCCGTCGCACGTCGCGGACGGAGAGAATGGTCGAACCGGCCTTGCGTGCCGCATCGTAGTCGCTGCGGTTCGATGAGCTGACATTGCGGATGCCCATCTGGGTCATGCCGGTGACGTGCTTCATTTCGGATGCGCGGCGCAGCGGATTGCCATGGCCATAGCGCACGCCATGGCGCTCATCGACGAAGTCGAGATGGGCGTCGAAATGCACGATATGCACCGGCCCGTGTTCGGAGAAGGCAGCAATACAAGGCGCGTGGACGGCATGATCGCCGCCCAGTATGACGGGCAGCGCGCCCGATTTCAGGATCTGGCGCACGGCCGCCTCGGTATTGGCGTGGCAGGCCATCGTGTCGGTGTGGATCATGTCGACATCGCCGCAATCGACGACGCGGACCTTGTCCACCGGCATGTAGACGACATCGTCCTCGAAATCGTAGGCGCCGCTATGGCCGAAGGAAAACAGGGTCGAGGCCTCGCGAATACCGCGTGGGCCGAAGCGTGCCCCGGCGCGGTACTGGGTCCCCATGTCAAAGGGCACGCCGAGCACGGCCACATCGGCATCGATCTTGTTCCAGTCGGTGCAGATCGGTTGCTTGCCGAACGTGCAATGCCCGACGAAGGGCAGGTTCAGCCTGCCTGCTTCATATCCATGTTTTCCCATGAAGCGCTCCGCGTCGCGTTAGCGGGCTGGAAATCGCCCGGTGCCGAACCTTCCCATGAAGGCCCAGGGCCTTGCATCGACAAAGTTCGATGCTGGGACGCTAAAAGCGCTAAGTGTTGCCCTGTTCTTCCGGCGGCTATTTCTTGCTGCCCAGCCAGCGATAGACCACGCCGGCGATCGCTGCACCGATGATCGGCGCCACCCAGAACAGCCAGAGCTGACTGAACGCCCAGCCGCCAGCGAAGATCGCGGGGCCAGTGGAGCGCGCCGGATTGACCGACGTGTTGGTGACCGGAATGCTGATCAGGTGGATCAGGGTCAGGCCGAGGCCGATGGCGATGGGAGCGAATCCCCTGGGCGCCCGCTCGTCTGTCGCGCCGAGGATGATCATCAGGAACATGAAGGTCATGACGATCTCGTCGACCAGGCAGGCGAGCAGGGAATAGCCTCCCGGGGAATGCTCGCCATAGCCGTTGGAAGCAAAGCCCGCACCGGCGTCGAAACCGGCGTGGCCGCTGGCAATGACATAGAGCACGGCAGCGCCCGCGATCGCGCCCAGCAGCTGGGCGATGATGTAAGGCAGCAGTTCGCTTGCGGGAAAACGCCCGCCGACGGTGAGCCCGACCGAAACGGCCGGGTTGAGATGGCACCCCGAGATATGGCCGATGGCGAAAGCCATGGTCAGAACCGTCAGGCCAAAGGCCAAAGCCACGCCGGCAAAGCCTATCCCGAGATTGGGAAATGCTGCAGCCAGGACGGCACTGCCGCAGCCGCCAAGCACAAGCCAGAAGGTTCCGATGAATTCCGCGCCGAGACGCTTGCTCATGGGCATGGGCCCCTCCTAAAGGTCTGCATGCCGCAATAGAAACGGAGTCGCTTAACGGCCTCTGAAACCATGGCGATTGCGTTTACTCTTGCGGCTGGCCGATTTGCTCGCCGGACGATAGGACGGTCAACTGAGCGTGATCCCGCCCGGTGAGCCTCGTGACAAAGGCCTTCCGGCACCCAATATTGGCGGCAACAGGTTCAGACAAAGGAGAAGGGGAAATGTTTTCCAAACTGCTTTCCCGCAAACAGGCCATCCCGACCGCCGAGGACGCCCTGCCCGGCCGGAGCCAGGAAATGGCCGTGCCGGCCAAGCACTTCGTCAATGGCCATCCGCTGAAGGGTCCTTTCCCGGCCGGCCTTGAGCAGGCGGTTTTCGCCCTTGGCTGCTTCTGGGGGGCGGAGCGCAAGTTCTGGCAGGCGCCGGGCGTCTACACCACGGCCGTGGGCTATGCCGGTGGCAGCACGCCGAACCCCACATATCAGGAGGCCTGCTCGGGCCTGACCGGCCATACCGAGGCGGTGCTGGTGGTCTATGACCCGAAGGTCACCTCCTATGAGCAGCTGCTGAAGCTTTTCTGGGAAAGCCACGATCCGACCCAGGGCATGCGCCAGGGCAACGACGTCGGCACGCAGTACCGTTCGGCGATCTACACGCTGACGCCGGAGCAGAAGCGCCTGGCCGAGGCTTCCAAGGCTGCCTTCCAGAAAAAGCTGACGGCGTCGGGCTATGGCGCGATCAGCACCGAGATCGCGGAAGCTGGCCCGTTCTATTACGCCGAGGACTATCACCAGCAGTATCTCGCCAAGAATCCAGGCGGTTATTGCGGGCTCGGCGGCACCGGCGTCTCCTGCCCCATCGGGCTCGAGACCGCGGCGGAATAGCGGACCCACCCTCACCCCAACCCTCTCCCGCAAGCGGGAGAGGAGCGCACCCAGTCCCTCGCCCGCCTTAGCGGGAGAGGGCGGGGCCCAGTGCGCGCTGGGAGGGTGAGGGCCCGCCCACCCTCTTCTCCACCACCCCCACCCGCGATAGAATTTGACCAAATGATCAAATTCAATCGGTTGGGAGGCCTCAAGCCATGTCGATCCTGATCCGCGGCGGCACCATCGTCACGGCAGACCGCACATTCCGCAGCGACATTCACTGCGCCGAAGGGCAGATCAAGGCCATCGGCGACAAGCTCGATGTGCCGGCCGGCACCAGGACGATCGATGCCGGCGGCCAGTACCTGATGCCCGGCGGCATCGACCCGCATACCCATATGGAACTGCCCTTCATGGGCACGGTGGCGAGCGAGGATTTCTTCTCCGGCACCTCGGCGGGCCTTGCCGGCGGGACGACGATGATCATCGATTTCGTCATCCCGGGCCCCAGCACCTCGCTGCTCTCCGCCTATCAGCAGTGGATGGAATGGGCGAAGAAATCGGCGGCCGATTATTCCTTCCATGTCGCGGTGACCTGGTGGTCGGACAAGGTGCGCGAGGAAATGGGCGTGCTGACCGCCAAGCATGGCGTCAACAGCTTCAAGCACTTCATGGCGTACAAGGGCGCCATCATGGTGACCGACGAGCAGATGCTGCAGAGCTT
>CAZQLF010000069.1:0-1293 GCA_964594035.1 uncultured Rhodospirillaceae bacterium
AGAACGGCAATGTCGCGCCGAAATGGATGCCCATGAATGCGGCGTTGAACATGCCGTTCGCCAAGCTTTGAACGTTAAGGCTGCGCGCAGTGAGCAAAATCGACTGCTGGCCTTGAAAGGTCTGGAAATTCTCTCCTTGTGGTGCGAGCGGGATGCAGAGGGGCACCAGCTCGTCCAGTGTGGGGGGCGACGTCAAGCGCCCACAATGGTGGTTGGTTCGATCAGTATCGACGGCGAACTGATAGGCCAACAGCTTGTCGATCTCGACAAGCTGGAACGTGATGTTCTGAAGCGGCCCCTGAAACACCTGCTGTCCCCACGGAGACGTTAAGAGCGCCTGAAAGTGAGGCTGATACTTAGGCGGTATGGGCTGAATGTCGGGCTGTCCCGCACCCTGCATTGGAGCGCCTAGCCGAGCCTTCGCAGCCACCCACTCTGCCACCAGAGCGTTCGGGTCAGGATTGGCGGGCACGCAAGCCGCCGCGAGATGGTCCACAGCGTCTTGCTGGTCCATAAACCCAACGAGCGATAGCCCTGGTGTTGGCATCGCCCGTTACTTTTTCTTTGGCTTCGGTTGTGGGTCTGGCATTACCGCCAATAAGCCAGTCACAGCCTCTTTGAAGGCTAGGGGCGCAAGGCTGACTGGAGGGGCTTTCTTGCTCGGTTTCTTGCGCTTATTTGCCATCTTCAAATTCTGTCTATAGAATCCCATGTTATGTTAGCGTGCCCCGGACGGGATTCGAACCTGCCCGACCCGTTGGAGACAGGGGGATCCAAGCACCTCGCGTCTACCTATTACGACACCAGGGCACAGAACGCCGGTGATACAAGCACCGGCGTTTATCTTTGTTTGTCTCCCCCTCCAAAGCTGGGTCCAGTGGGCTCAAAAAAATCAGCGCTCTTTGCCGAAGGCTTTTGCTCGGCGGGGTACCAGCGACTGTCGTGGTTAACGATCTGGCCGGCAATTTTGAGCCTATAGAGTGCAGTTCGGGCCGTTCTCTCCAAAATCATGTGCCCGGCACGCTTGATCTCTTGGATCAGCTCGACGCCCAACAAACCCGGCTTTTCTCTAATCGTCGAGAGCACGACTTCATGGGATTTTGCCATCAAGGCTTGCCCGACTTTGGCCAGCCCGTACGAACCCTGCGGATATTGGGTAGCGTTCGCCTCCTGAAGCATTTCGCTGGCGGCCTGCATGACGGCGCGTAGGGCATCCTGCCAGCCGTTTTTGTAAGCTGAGCCCTTCCTGGCCGCTAACTTGGAGGCGATCCGGTTTGTGTTTGTATCATCAAC
>CAZQLF010000069.1:1303-4711 GCA_964594035.1 uncultured Rhodospirillaceae bacterium
CTCCGGGGGGATATCTTCCTCGGCCCAGATCTGGGGGTCGGGGATCAGCGCCTTGAGGTGCTGTTAGGGCAGGATGCCGGTGCCCTGCGGCTGGGAAGGATTTACCGCTGCGCCGGAGAATAATTCACTGGGTTCGGCCATGGCCGGACACTAGAGCAAGATCGGACCAGCTTGAAGCAACCTGATCCGTGAATCTTGCTCTACCTTCTTAAAATCGGCGGCTGATTCACGCCTTACGTTAAAGCAAGGCAAAGCGACCGGACGCGGCGGAATCTCTGTTTGATGTTCAAACGGATACGGCCCAATACCGCCCACAGGCCGGTGGATAAATTGCCCCCAGGGCAGGGGAAAATTTAAGCCGATTTCCCCGGGACTTGGAGGTTTATCCCCGCAATCCCCAGATCGCCCCCGACGAAGCACTCAGAACAGGCCCTCAACCTCGCCACGTTCGTTGAGCTTGATTGTGTTGGCGGCCGGAACCTTCGGCAGGCCCGGCATGGTCATGATCTCGCCGCAGATCACCACCAGGAATTCGGCACCGGCCGAAAGCTTGATCTCGCGAACCGGCACGACGTGGTTGCTGGGCGCGCCCTTGAGGTTCGGATCGGTCGAGAAGCTGTACTGGGTCTTTGCCATGCAGACCGGATAGTGGCCATAGCCCGCCTTCTGGAATTCTGCGAACTGGTCTCGGATCTTCTTGTCGGCGATGATGCCCTGGGCACCGTACAGGGTTTGGGCGATGGTGCGCACCTTGTCCCAGAGCGGCACGTCGTCGGCATAGAGTGGATGGAAGTTGGACTTGCCGCCCTCGGCCAGCTTGACCACGGCCTTGGCGAGTTCTTCCGTGCCGGCGCTGCCATTGGCCCAGTGGGTGCAGTCGATGGCCTCCACACCCAGTTCGGCGCAGGCCTGCTTCACCGCCGCGAGCTCGTTGTCTGTATCGGCGACGAAACGATTGACCGCCACCACGGGCGGAACGCCGAAGCTCTTCACGTTCTCCACGTGGCGCGCCAGGTTGGTGATGCCCTTCTTCAGGGCCTCGATATTCTCCTTGCCGAGATCTTCCTTGGCCACACCGCCATGCATCTTGAGCGCGCGGATGGTGGCAACGATCACCGCCGCACTCGGCTTCAGCCCGGTCTTGCGGCATTTGATATCGAAGAATTTCTCAGCGCCGAGATCGGCGCCGAAGCCGGCTTCGGTCACCACGTAATCGCCCAGCTTCAACGCGGTCTGCGTTGCGATCGCCGAATTGCAGCCATGGGCGATGTTGGCGAAGGGGCCGCCATGAATGAAGGCGGGGTTGTTCTCAAGGGTCTGCACGAGGTTGGGTTGCAGCGCATCCTTGAGCAGCACGGTCATCGGGCCTTCGGCCTTCAGGTCACGCGCCAGGATCGGTTTCCGGTCGCGGCTGTAGCCGACAATGATGTTGCCCAGGCGCTTGGTAAGATCCTTAAGGTCGGTCGCCAGGCAGAAGATCGCCATCACTTCGGAAGCAACCGTGATGTCGAACCCGTCTTCGCGGGGGAAGCCGTTGGCCACGCCGCCGAGGGAAGAGACGATGCTGCGCAACGCGCGATCGTTCATGTCCATGACGCGGCGCCAGGTGACGCGGCGGGTGTCGAAGCCGAGCTCATTACCCCAGTAGATGTGATTATCGACGAGGGCCGAGAGCAGATTGTGCGCCGAGGTGATGGCGTGGAAGTCGCCGGTGAAATGCAGGTTGATGTCTTCCATCGGCACGACCTGGGCATAGCCGCCGCCCGCCGCGCCGCCCTTGACGCCGAAGCATGGCCCCAGGCTCGGCTCACGCAGGCAGATGATGGCCTTCTTGCCGATCCGGTTGAGCCCGTCGCCAAGCCCGACTGTCGTGGTGGTCTTGCCCTCGCCCGCCGGTGTCGGGGTGATGGCTGTGACCAGGATCAGCTTGCCGTTGGGCTTGCCCTTCAGACCTTCGATAAAATTGAAGGAGACCTTGGCCTTGGTCGGACCGAAGCGGTAGAGATGCTCGTCGGGGATGCCGATGCGCTTGGCAATGTCGCCGATCGGCTTGGTCTTCGCTGCCCGGGCAATGTCGATATCGCTGCCCACATTGTTCGCCATGATCTCTGTCCCCTTGAGCTGATGGGCCCGGTCCTACGGGCCAAATGGAACCGCCCTCGCAAAGGCGCCGGCAACCGTATGCCACGGTCGCCGGCGCAAATCGCCTGTGGGCGACGAAAACTAGCGGTCCAGAGGCTAGCAATCCAGCGTGTTATTGGTCTCCCAGGCCGTCAGATGGCGGGCGTAACTCTGCCATTCGTCATTCTTCAGCTTGAGGTAGCTGTCGATCACGGTATCGCCCATCCGTTCGCGCAAAACCTTGCTTTTGTCGGTCAGGCGCAGCGCATCGAGCAGGTTCAACGGCAACTTCTTTACGCCGCGCACAGTGTGGCCCTCGGTGTACATGTTGATGTCGAGGCGCTTGCCGGGATCGCGCTGATTCTCGACACCGTCGAGCCCCGCCGCCAGCACGCCAGCCTGCAGCATATAGGGGTTGGCAGCGCCATCCATCAGCCGCAGTTCGAAGCGTCCGGCATCGGGAATGCGCACCATATGGGTGCGGTTATTGCCGCCATAGGTGATGGAATTCGGCGACCACGTCGCGCCCGACAGCGTGCGGGGCGCGTTGATGCGCTTGTAGCTGTTTACCGTGGGATTCCAGAACGAGCAGAGTGCATCGGCATTGTGGATGACGCCGCCCAGGAAGTGGTAGGCCATCTTCGAAAGGCCAAGCTCGCCCTTCGGATCATGGAACAGGTTGGTTTTGCCCGACTTGTCCCAGACCGAGACATGGGCGTGGCATCCATTGCCGGTGAGGTTCATGAACGGCTTCGGCATGAAGGTGGCGCGGAAGCCATGCTTCTCGGCGATCGCCTTGACCATGTACTTGAAGAAGGCATGGCGGTCGGCGGTCACCAGGCAATCGTCATATTCCCAGTTCATCTCGAACTGGCCGTTCGCGTCCTCGTGGTCGTTCTGGTAGGGCTTCCAGCCGAGCGCCAACATGCTGTCGCAGATCTCGGTGATCACGTCGTAGCGGCGCATCAGGGCCTGCTGGTCGTAGCAGGGCTTCTCCTGGATATCGGCGGGATCGGAGAACCCCTTAACCTCCGGTCGCGTTAGAAAGATCTCGCCACTCACCGCCCGACTCCTCCGGCTCGCCAGTTGATGCGTACCCTTCCTTATACGGTGGCACTCGGCATTGTCGCGATCGCGCCGCTCGTACGCGTGACTCTCGCGCAGCCGCGCGCCAGTGCGAACGCGAAGCCCGACGCGAAGAACGTAGAGCTCGTGAGTCACTTCGATCTCGGCGGACATGGCGACGGTGGGGAAGGGTTGGCCATCCAGCAGTTGCCGGACGGTCGC
>CAZQLF010000069.1:4721-9292 GCA_964594035.1 uncultured Rhodospirillaceae bacterium
GACCTCTTCCTGCAGCTTCACGTCCTCGGCGTCGGCCTTCAATTCCTGCATGCCCCGCCCGACTCCAACCGGTGGCCCTTGGATGCCGCGGCCGGGATCTGATCCTTGAGGATCTTGCGGGGCGAGGCTTGCAACTCCTTGCCGTCCATCCAGAGGTCGGCGGCAAGCCAGCCCACCTCCGGTTTCCAGGGAAGCTGGATCAGGCTCGCCGGATCGGGCTTGGCGAAGAGGTCGGAATCAGCCGGCGTCATGTCGAGCCATGTGGCGAACCCGGCGAAGCCGGCGCCGTCTCTCTGCATGCCCTCGATGGCCGCCGCCGGCGCCAGCTTGGCACGCAAGCCCCCGAACAGGTCGACGTAGCTGATGAGGAAATACTTGATCTTCTTGTCTTTAGCGACTTTGCCGAGATCGATGGTCATGGGCGTTCCCCTGTATGTGTATCGTTTCTTGTTGTGCCTCTTCGAAATCAGTAGCGGCCGTTGCCCGGAATCCAGTCGGTTCCAGCGAGCGGAACCTTGGCCATGGCGGCGGCTTCGACGGTCAGTGCCACCAGATCGTCGGGTTCCAGATTGTGGACGTGACTCTTGCCGCAAGCCCGCGCCACCGTCTGCAACTCCAGCACCATAACGGATAGGTAGTTGCGCAGCCACCGGGCCCCCTGCTCGGGGCTGAGGCGCTTCTGCAGCTCGGGATCCTGGGTGGTCACGCCTACCGGGCATTTGCCGGTATGGCAGTGATGGCACATGCCGGGTTCCGTATCCAGCTTGTGGTAATCCTCGATATGGACGGGCTTGTTGCAACCCAGCGCCACCATGGTGGCCGAGCCGATGGCAACCGCATCCGCTCCCATGGCGAGCGCCTTGCCGGCATCGGCGCCGCTGCGAATGCCGCCGGAGACGATGAGTTGCACCTTGCGGTGCATGTCGAGCTCCTGGAGCGCTTCCACCGCGAGGCGCACGGCCGGCAATGTCGGAATGCCGACATGCTCGATGAATACGTCCTGCGTTGCCGCCGTGCCGCCCTGCATGCCGTCGACGACGACGACATCGGCGCCGGCCTTCACGGCGAGAGCCACGTCATAGCGCGTGCGGGTGGCGCCGACCTTCACATAGATCGGCTTTTCCCAATTGGTGATCTCGCGCAGCTCCTGGATCTTGATGGTGAGATCGTCGGGCCCGGTCCAGTCGGGATGCCGGCAGGCGCTGCGCTGGTCGATGCCGACGGGAAGCGCCCGCATGGCGGCAACGCGCTCGGTGATCTTCTGGCCCAGCAGCATGCCGCCGCCGCCGGGCTTGGCACCCTGCCCCACCACCACTTCGATGGCATCGCAGCGGCGCAGATCGTCGGGGTTGAGACCATAGCGCGAGGGCAGGACCTGATAGACGAGGGTCTTGGAGGAGCGCCGCTCCTCCTCCGTCATGCCGCCATCGCCGGTGGTGCTCGACGTTCCCATCTCTGTGCAAGCACGGCCGATGGCTTCCTTGGCATTGGCGCCGAGCGCGCCAAAGCTCATGCCGGCAATGGTGACGGGAATCTTCAGATGGATTGGCTTCTTGGCGAAGCGGGTGCCGAGCCAGACATCGGTCGCACACTTCTCGCGATAGCCTTCCAGCGGATATCGGGAGACCGACGCACCGAGGAAGACAAGGTCATCGAAGGTCGGCAGCTTGCGCTTGGCACCGAAGCCGCGGATCTCGTAGAGGCCCTGGTCCGCCGCACGCTGGATTTCCGCGATGACGTGCTGGGGGAACGTGGCGGAGGGCCGAAGGCCCCGTGGATCGACGCTCATCTCTTTAAGGACTCCGATGGGCTTGGTAACTGGCGCTCAATAAGCGTCGGCGTGATCGATGTGGAAGTTGTACAGCTTGCGGGCCGAGCCATAGCGCTTGAACTTGCGCGGATCGGCCTTGATGCCCGCGCGGGCCAGCAGCTTCTCGAGTTTGGCGATGTGATGGGGCGTCATCTTCTTCTCGATGCAGTCCGAGCCCAGGCTTTCGACCTTGCCCTGCACGTAGAGTTTCGCCTCATAGATCGAATCCCCCAGGCTCTGCCCGGCGTCGCCGCAAACGACGAGGTTGCCGGTCTGGGCCATGAAGGCGCTCATATGCCCGACCGAGCCGCCGACGACGATGGAGATACCCTTCATCGAAATGCCGCAGCGAGCGGAGGCATCGCCTTCGATGACCAGCAGCCCGCCCTGCCCCGAAGCGCCGGCGGACTGGCTGGCATTGCCCTTCACCCGCACCTCGCCGGACATGATGTTTTCGGCAACACCGACGCCGCAGTGGCCATCGATTGTGACGGTGGCCTGCTTGTTCATGCCGGCGCAGTAATATCCAACATGGCCTTCGATCAATACCTCAACGGGCCGGTCGAGGCCGGCCACCAGCGCATGCGCACCCTTTGGATTGGTGACGCGCCAGGCGCGTTCGTTGGTATCGGCCGGCAGGTCGTGCAGGCGCTGGTTGAGATCGCGGACCGTTTCGGCCGCGAGGTCGACGGTGATCATGGGGCTATTGCAGGCTCCAGGTGTAGACGACGGCAGGTTTGGGCTCCCAGATCGTCGCCTTGTCGACACCGGGAAGATTGGCAAGGCTGCGGAACTCCGAGGCCATGGCGACGTAGTCGTCGGTCTCGGCGAGCACCGCCGGCTTGCAGGCAATCCCGTCGCGCAGCACCGCAAAGCCGTCGCGCGTTCCCATGGTGAAGGTGTAGAAGCCGTCGAGATCGCGCAAGCCCGCTTCCAGCGCCTGGGGCAGGCTCGCACCCTCATCCAGCCGCTGGGCGAAATATCGGGCGGCCACTTCGCTGTCATTGTCGGTCTCGAACTCGTGCCCGCGGGCGCGCAGCCATTTGCGCAGGTTGTTGTGGTTGCTGAGCGAGCCATTGTGCACGAGGCACATGTCGGAGGCGGCGGTGAAGGGATGCGAATGCTCGGTCGTCACCGCGCTCTCGGTTGCCATGCGCGTATGGCCGATGGCATGGGTTCCTTCCATGCCGCGCACCGAATATTTGTCGATCACCTCGGCGGGCAGGCCCATGTCCTTGTAGACTTCCATGAGCTGGCCATAACCCATGACCCGCAGCTCCGGATGATGCTCCTTCAGCCAATGGCGCACGGTTGCCTCGTCGTTCTTGACGGTGAAGACTGCGTGGTTGCCTTTCACGTCGATATCGACCTCGGCCGAAAGATCCTCGCCGAGCTGCCCGCCGACCGAACGCCAGTGGAAATGCGGGTCGGCGTGAAAGACCGTCAGCTTGCATTGCGAATCGGCGACCGGCTTGTGATAGACGGCGATGCCGGCGCTGTCGGGCCCGCGCTCGGTCATGCCGATCAGCATCGTCGAGAGATGCTGGCCGAGCTTGGGACGAAACGCCGGATTCTTAAGGAACAGCCCAACAATTCCGCACATGGAAATCGCTCCTTTCAGGCCGATTGGGACGTTGCACGCAATCTAGCGAAGGGCCGCTTCGCCATCAATGAAAAGAAAGAAAATTTCCCCTCAGGAAAGCGAATGCCAGTCCTGCAGGTGGGTTTTGAATGACCAATTCTTAATCTCGCCGCAAATCGGCGGACAGGCGAACCGGCTCATAACGGCAGTTACGGCAGTACCCACTTGCCGCCCGATCGAAAATCGTTACCCAGGTCAAGCAACCCCTGCAAGACTTTGACCACGAACGATTTTCAACTCCGATCAGGCGGGCCCTGGTGTCGGCCCCTGAACCTGGGCCGGCTTCGCCGCCGCTCCGATCCCCTCACGCCCCCCGTGCGCTGGTCGGGGCGGCGGTTTCTTCTTTTGGCCCGGAATAGGGCTAGTCCGCGGCCTCGCGCAGATAGGTGATCACCGAGAGAAACCGGATGGGCAGCTTGCGCAGCTCTTCCGGCCCGTGCGGCACATCGGCGTCGAAGAACAGGGAATCGCCCGGGGTCAGCACATAGGTGCGGTTGCCATGGCGATATCCAACCTCGCCTTCCAGCATGTAGATGAACTCGATGCCCTCATGCTGGAAGATCGGGAAAACGTCGGAGTCTTCCGTCAGCGTGATGAGATAGGGCTCGACGGCCAGCGGGCGACGCAGCGAATGCCCGAGCAACTGGTATTGATGCCCGGCGCGCGTGCCGCGGCGCTCGATCTTCAGCCCCTCGCCCGCCTTCACAAATGTCGCGTCGCGCTCCTCTTCGTACTTGCGAAAGAAGGCCGTGACCGGCACATGCAGCGCCGCCGACAGCGCCTGCAGCGTGTCGAGCGAAGGCGACGTCATGCCATTCTCGATCTTGGAAAGCATGCCCGCCGATAGCCCCGCTTGGCGCGCGAGTTCAGCCACGGTCATGTCGAGCTGGCGGCGGAAACTGCGGACTTCGCGGCCTATTGCGGTCTCAAGATTTCCGTCGCGCTTGCCCGCCAGACCATGCGGGTCCTGCATTTCGAAATCTTTTGCGCCGCGGCCCATCAGCCGAGTTCACGCAATGCCGAAAGCCCGATAGGCCCACCGTCGAATTCGTTCATGGCGTCCTGCAGGCAATCCCACAGATAGTCGGCCGAGGCGCTGTCGGCCAGCAGGTGGAAGCC